>NZ_JBHYJI010000002.1:222200-330828 GCF_042740435.1 Streptomyces sp. NPDC059002
ACCCGAAAATTCGGGCGCCCCCCCCCCCCCCCCCGCGCCGGCCCCCACCAAACCGCCTTGTTCCGGGGCCCCGCCCTGGTCGCCGGGGGGGGCTCCGGCTACCCGGCCTGGGGGGGGGGGGGGGGTGGGGCCTGGGCGGGGGGGCCCGGTGGGGGGGGGGGCTCTTTGCCGTGGCCCCCCCCGCGGACCTCCGTATGCCCCTGGCTACTACCTCAGGACTATGACGCGCCGACTATGACGTGGAGAACTGCACCGCGTCGACGTCGAACGCGTTGTCCTGGGTGGACGTGAAGACCAGATACAGCTTGTGCGTGCCGGTCAGCGCCTCCACCGGGACCTCGGGCGTGCTCTGGTAGGTGTCCCAGCCTCCGGTGTCGGGCACGGGCGTCGTGGCGAGCAGCTTGCCGTCGGGGGCGTCCGCGCGCAGTTCGATGGAGCCGACGCCGTAGGGCGAGGACAACCGGTAGCCGACCTTGCTCACGCCTTCGACGCTCATCGGGCTGTACGCGATCCAGTCGCCGTTGCTGATGTCACCGATGCGCTTGCCGTTCTCGGCGCCCTCCTGGGACACGATGCGGGTGCCCGACTGGTCGTCGCGGTACTCGGCCTGCTTGTGCCGGGGCTGGAGGACCGCACGTCCGTAGCCGGTGAGGGCGGTGGTGCCGTCACCTCCCTTGTCCGTGTACTTGGCGTTGAGGACGTACGTGAGGTCGGCGCCCTCCGGGTGGCCGCCGAGGTCGCCGGTGTCGACCGTGCCCTCGCAGCCGGGGATGTCGGTGGTGGGGTGCTCGTGGTCGTCATGGCCGAGGGCCGGGTTGACCGTCACCTTGGAGCAGTCGATCGTGCCGTCCTCCGGGTCGGTGACGGTGACCTTGTAGGGAATCTTGTCGCCGAAGTCGATGAGTCTGCCGTCGACCGGCGTCTCGATCTTCACGGTGGGTGCCGTATTGCCCGCGGTGACGGGGATGTTGGCGTAGCCGGACTTCCCCGAGGAGTCGGTGACCTTCAGCTGGGCGTTGAAGTCCCCCTTGGTGGTGTAGGTGTGGGTGGGGTTGGCCTCGGTCGAGTCGTACGTGCCGTTGCCTTCGAAGTCCCAGGCGTAGGTGAGGGGATCGCCGTCCGGGTCCGTGCTGCCCTCGCTGGAGAAGTCGACCTTCAGCGGGACGGGACCGTTGGTGGCGGACGCCTTGGCCTTGGCGAGCGGGATGCGCTGGCCCTGGGCGTAGTCGATGCGGTAGAGCCCGGAGTCGTTGTTGCCGCCGCCGAACTCGCTGCCCCACTCCAGGACGTAGAGCGATCCTTCGGGGCCGAAGGTCATGTCCATCGGTTTGGCGAACTTCGCGGACTTCAGGAAGTCGTTGATCTTCAGGAGCTTGCCGTCCTTGTCGAAGCGGAGCTCCTTCACCGAGTCGCGGGCCCACTCGTAGAAGAAGTTCGCGCCCTCGAAGTAGGCGGGGAACTTCGTCGGGGAGGGGTTCTTCGCGTCGTAGTGGTAGACGGCTCCGCTCATGGGCGCCGAGCCGCCGGAGCCCATCTCCGGGAACTCCTTGGACTCGCCGTAGCCGTACCAGATGTCGGGCTGCTGGAGCGGCGGCAGGTCCTTGAGTCCGGTGTTGTTGGGCGAGGGATTGGTGGGCTTGGCGCAGTCGAACTTGGCGCCGGCCTTCTGGGTGTCGGGGTCGTAGGGCGCGTACGCCTGGTTGTTGCCGTGGCAGAACGGCCAGCCGAAGTTGCCCGCCTTCTTGATGACGTTGACCTCGACGAGCCCCTCGGGGCCGCGCTCCGTGGTCGGTCCGCCGCGGTCGGGGCCGTAGTCGGAGGCGTGCACATAACCGGTCTTGGGGTCGACGGTGAAGCGGAACGGGTTGCGGAAGCCCATCGCGTAGATCTCGGGCCGGGTCTTGGCCGTGCCCTTCGCGAAGAGGTTGCCCTTGGGGATGGTGTAGCCGCCGGAGTCGGTCGGCTTGATGCGCAGGATCTTGCCGCGCAGGTCGTTGGTGTTGCCCGCGGTGCGGGCGGCGTCGAGCATCTGCTTGCCGGGGCGCCAGTCGAGCGGGGCGTACCCCTGCCAGGCCGGGTCGAGGTTGGGCGGGGTGTCGTCGCCGACACCGAGGTAGAGGGTGCGGTCGGGGCCGAACTCGACGGCGCCGCCGGTGTGTCCGGGCTCGGGGAAGGTGCGGTCGCGGTAGGCGGGGACGTCGAGGAGCTTCTTCTCGCTGGCGAGGTCGAGGGTGTTGTCCTTCGTGACCGTGAAGCGGGAGAGGCGGTTGACGTCGTCGGTGGCCTTTGCGGGCGCGTAGTAGAGGTAGATCCAGCGGTTGTCGGCGAACTCGGGGTCGAGTTCCATGCCGACGAGGCCGTCCTCGCCGCCGGTGTAGGTGTCGACCTTGCCCGCGGTGGTGGTGGCGTGGGTCTTCGGGTCGAAGATCTTCACCTCGCCGCTGCGCTGGACGTAGAAGACCTTGCCGTCCTTGGCGACGTCGAGCTCCATGGGGTCGGCGGTGTTGTCGTCGAGTGCGGTCTTCTCGTAGCCGGACCAGACGGTGCCGCCGCAGTCGCCGGGGGCGTTGCCCGCCGCCCACTTGATGCCGCCGAGGACATGCTCGCGGAAGGCGGGTTCGGTGTAGGACGCCTTGTCGTGGCCCATGGCGGTGGCCCAGACCCTGCCGCCCTCGGCGCCCCGGCACCAGGAGATGGGGTGGTCGGCGCCCATCGCGGAACCGCCCGGGTTGTACGTGGTCTCGTCGGCGGTCACCAGGACGTGCACGTCGCCGCGGGGATTCTTGTCGAAGTTGTACCACTCCTCGGGGCGCTCCCAGCGCTCGGGCAGGCCCTTGGTGGAGGGGTGCGAGCGGTCGGCGACCTTGGCGGTGCCCTTGAGGACGCCCGGGGAGTGGGCGGGCATGTGGGCACCGGCGTTGATGAGGTCGTCCCACCAGGGGAAGGAGTCCTCGACGCCCATGTCGAGGGTGTTGTGCAGGGCGACCACGCCCTTTCCGCTCTTCACGTACTTCTTCATCGCGTCGCGCTGGGCCTCGGTGTCCCAGACCATGCCGGAGTTCTGCAGCATGACGATGACGTCGAAGTCCTTGAGCTTCGCGTCGTCGAAGACGGTGGCGTCGTCGGTCTGGACGACCTCGAAGTTCTCCTGCGCGGCCTGCTCCCTGACCATCTGGATGCCGGCCGGGATGGAGTCGTGGACGTAGCCGACGGCCTTGGTGAAGAGCAGGGCGCGGAAGGCGGGGGCCTTGTCGGCCGCCGTGGCTCCGGTGCCGGGCAGGAAGCCCACGGCGAGGAGCAGTGCCGTCACCACGGCGGTGATCCCTCTTCGTGGACCTCTCAGACCGGATATGTCACGAGCATGACAGCTCATGAGTGGTCCTCTCTGTGTGGACGGGGGTGCGGGTGCCGGATGCCGGAAACTCAGCGGGCCGCGAGCGCGCGGCGCAGAAACCCGAGGCCGTCGGAGGCGAGCGCGTCCTGGCTGCGGGCGAGGGGCCGCCAGACGGAGGCCGCGACGGCGATGGCGTCGTTGTGCGCGGTGAACGACTCGATGCACAGGGCGCCCCGGTAGTCCGCCGCGCGCAGGGCGGCCAGGAAGCCGGGCCAGTCGAGGTGGTCGGTGCCGGGCGCGCCGCGGTCGTTCGCGCACACCTGGACGTGGGCGATCCGGCCCGCCGCGGCGCGCACGGCCTCGGGCAGGGAGTGTTCCTCGATGTTCTGGTGGTACGTGTCCAGGGCGATGCCGACCGACTCCTCGGGCAGCCCTTCGAGGGCCTCCAGGGTCTGCGCGACGGTGTTGAGCAGGCTCGTCTCGTAGCGGTTGAGGGGTTCGACGGCGATGCGGACCCCGGCGCGGGCCGCGTAGGCGACGACCGGCGCGAGGTGCGTACGCCATTCCTCGTACGCCGCCGAACGCGCGGCCTCGTCCATCCGCCAGGTGCGGCCGACCGGCGCGTAGACCGGGCCCGCCACCACGGGGGCACTCACCGCGTGCGCGGCGTCGATGCAGCGGCGCAGATAGTCCTGGGTGGCGCGGACGGTCCCCGGGTCTGCGCGGACCAGGCCGCGGCCCTCGGGCATCACGGCGATGACGGCGGCGGGGGTGAGGCCCGTGGCGTCGAGGAGCTTCACGGTGGACGCGGGGTCCCAGTCGTCGGGCCGTTCCAGCGGGATCTCCACGCAGTCGAAGCCGAAGGCCGCGAGGCGGGGCAGCGTCTCGGCGAGCGCCTCGGCGGTCACGGGCGAGTGCCAGATCCACGGGTTGGCGCCCAACTGCCAGACGGCATCAGCCCTTTGGGAGGCGGCGGTCACTTCTTGCCTCCCCAGTCCTCGGGGTAGCCCGGCAGCCGCTGACAGCCGCACATCGCGTAGTGCAGCGGCGGCATGCCGTCCTTCAGATACTCGTCGAGGTTGGCCTGGGTGACGGTGGGCTGCGGCAGCTTCCACTCCTTGGGGACCGGCTTCCCGGCCAGGACGCGCAGGGCGGCGATGACCGGCGTACGCCACTGGAACGTGGGGTAGGTGGGGGCGATCGCGGTGAGCTTCTTGTCCTTCCAGGCCTCCAGGAAGTCCTGCTGGTCCTCGCCGGTGATCGGCGGCACGTCGACGCCCGCGTCCTCGAAGGCCTCGACGGCGGCGACGGCGGTGGCGCCCGAGTCCATCCAGACGCCGTCGATGGAGCCGTGCCGGGAGATCGCGTCGGCGACGATCGACTTGGTCTTGGCCGGGTCGCCTTCGGTGAACTTCACGTCGGCGACGTCGAGTTCGCTCTTGTCGAAGGCGAGCTTCGCCGCCGACCAGCGGGTCTCCAGGACGTCGACGCCGGGCGAGATGCGCAGGGCGAGGATCTTCCCCTTGGGCCTGACCTCGTCGACGAGGAAGTCGGCGGCGACCGCGCCGTAGCCGTACCCGCCGATCGGGTTCACGAAGGTGACCGCGCAGTCCGTCTCCACACCGCGGTCGAAGACGATGACGGGCAGCTTGCCGCAGGCCTCCTTCACCGCGGGCGTGAGGGTGGCGGTGGTGTTCGGCGAGACGATGAGCGCGTCGCAGTCCTTGTTGCCCGCCAGCTCCTGGATGTCGGAGATCTGCTTGTCGTCCTTGCCCTGTGCGTCGAGGACGGTGAAGTCGGAGATCTCCGCGTGCTGCTTCACCTCGGCCTTCATGTTCTTCAGGCCGACCTGCCGCCAGGGGTTGAAGACCCCGGCGTTGGAGAAGCAGAGGTGGATGTCGCCGGGGTCCTTCTTCTTGTACGGGGCGGTGGAGATCATCCGCGGTTCGAGCATCTGCTCCCAGGGCTTGCCCGCGGGACCCTTGGGCGTCTCCTCGGCGAGCCTCAACTGCCGTTCGTACTCGGCCCGTTCGAAGAAATTCGACGGCTTGTCGCCGCCGGAGTCCGTGCTCCCGCCCGCCGCGGCGGGCGCGTCGGGCGGGGTGTCGCTGGAGCACGAGGCGAGCAGGGCGCCCGTCAGCAGGACGGCGGCCGACGCGAGGGTGCGTCTGCGGACCTTGCGGGGATTCATGAGGGTGTGCCTCCCGAGGAGTGGGTACGGCGGCGGCGCGGCCGCGACCAGTCGGCGGCCCCGATGCCGACGGCGGCGATGACGATGACGCCCTGGACGGTGGACTCCAGGGCGCCGGACACGCCCCGCAGATTGAGCAGGGTGAACAGGGCCTGCAGCGAGAAGGCGCCGGCCATCGCGGCGACGACGCTGCCGCGCCCGCCGCCGAGCACGACACCGCCGAGGACCACGGCGGTGATCGCCTCGAACTCGTAGCCCCGGCCCGCCTGCGCGGACACCCCGGAGAAGCCGCCGACCAGGATCGCGGCGAGCGCGGCGGCCGCGCCGGACAGGACGAAGGCGATGACGCGGGCCCGGTGCACCCGCACCCCCGCGAGGGCGGCGGCGCGTTCGCCGTCCCCGGTGGCGATCAGCGTACGGCCGAAGTCGGAGCGCATGAGCAGCACGGCGAGCGCGCCCGCGGCGAGGCAGGCGAGGACCGCCCAGGGCAGCCAGCCCAGCGCCGTGCCCCGACCCAACTGGCGGAAGTCCTGCGGCAGTTGACCATGCGGTGAACCGCCGGTCCAGAAGAACACCGCGCCTTCGAGGATCAGCATCATGCCGAGGGTGGCGATGAACGAGGGGACGCGCAGCGCGGTGGCGATGAGACCGTTCACGAGGCCGGCCAGTGCGCCCGCGAGCAGCAGCCCGGCCGCGACGAGCAGCCAGGGCGCGTCAGGGAAGGAGCCGTAGACCTCGGCCCCGGCGACGACGCCCGCCGTGACGATCGCCCCCACGGACAGGTCGAACTCCCCGCAGACGATGACGAGATACTGCCCGGCGGCGAGGATCACCAGCGGCGCCGCGCGCTTGACGAAGGCGAGGAAGCGGTCGGGTTCGTAGAAGCCGGGATCGGTGACCGCGAGGGCGGCGAGCAGCACGACGAGGAGGGCGTAGACCGGGGCTCCGGTTCCCAAGGACTTCACAACACGCCGGTGGAGGGCGGGAGTTGTAGCGGTTGCCGTGGTCATGCGGGCCTCCTGCCGCCGCGCCGGGCGTAGAGGGCGACGGCGGCGATGATGACGACGCCGCGGACGACGTTCTTGAAGAACGGGTCGACGCCGAGCTGGTTGAAGACGGAGTCGAGGACGGCGAGGACGAGGACGCCGCCGAGGGTGCCGACCACTCCCCCGCGGCCGCCCGCGAGCGCGGTGCCGCCGAGCACGACGGCGGCGATCGACTCCAGGTCGTAGCGCGCCTCGGTGCCCGCCCAGGGGGCGCCCGCGCCGAGCCGCGCGGCGAGGAACAGCGCGGCGGCGCCCACGCACAGCGAGCACAGGACGTGCGCGGCGATGACGGTGCGCCGGGTGCGCACGCCGGACAGGCGCGCCGCGTGTTCGTCGCCCCCTGTGGCATACAGATGGTGTCCGAAGCGGGTGCGGCGCGTGATCAGCCAGAGTGCGGCGGCGACGGCGAGCAGCAGGAACACGGAGACCGGGACGGGTCCGACGCGGTCGTAGCCGAGATGCTGGAAAGAGGCGGAGACCCGCCCCGCCGGGCCCGTGTAGGTGTCCTCGATCCAGCCGCGCAGGATGAAGGCGGTGCCGAGCGTCGCGATGAACGCGTTGACCTTGAGGCCCGTGACGATGAGGCCGTTGGCGAGGCCGACGGCCGCGGAGAGCGCGAGGACGGCGAGGACCGCGGTGACGGCGCTGCCGTCCTCCATGGTGGTGGCGGCGACGAGCGTGCCGAGGCTGATGAGGTAGGCCACCGACAGGTCGAGGGAGCCGGTCAGGATGACGGCGGTCTGGCCGACGGCGACGAGGCCGAGGGCGACGCAGTTCTGCAGGATGCCGACGACGTTCGCGGTGGTGAGGAAGTCCCCGCCGCGGGCCGCGACGACGATCCAGCCGAGCGCGGTGACGGCCGCCGCGGCGAGCCAGATACCGACGGCCGGGTCGGCGAGGCGGGCGCGGCGGCGCGGGGCGCCGGACGTGACGGTGGGCGGCGGCGCGACGGCGGTGCCGGTCATCCGGCTCCTTCCGGTCTGTTCCGGTCGGGTCTGCGGTCCCCCGCGGTGCTGCCGGGGGCGGGCTCGTGCCCTGCGGTCCCGCCGGGGGCGGGCCCGGCCGCGTGCCGCGTGGTGGCGAGGCGCATCACGTCCTCCTCGGCGGCGCCCGGCGGGAGTTCACCGGCGATCCGCCCGTCGGCCATGACGAGGATCCGGTCGCTCATGCCGATGAGTTCGGGGAGTTCGGAGGAGACGATGAGCACGGCGAGGCCCTCGTGGGCCAGCTCGCGGACGAGGGTGTGGATGGCGGCCTTGGCGCCGACGTCGACGCCGCGGGTCGGCTCGTCGAAGAGCAGCACGTGTGGCCGTGCGGCGAGCCATTTGGCGATGACGACCTTCTGCTGGTTGCCGCCGGACAGGTACTGGGCCTGCTGGTCCTCGCCGCGTGCCTGCAGCCGGACGCGTTCCAGGAGTGCGGTCAACTCCCGTGCCGCGACGGGGCGTTCCCGGGTGGGGACGGCGCGGGTCACGAGGAGGGCGTTGTCGCGCACGGACTGGCGCAGGGCGAGCCCCTCGGCCTTGCGGTCCTCGGTGACCAGGGCGATGCCCGCACGGATGGCCCGGCGCGGGGTGGTGGGGCGCAGCGCGGTGCCGTCCACGGTCATCGTGCCCTCGGTGAAGGGCGCCGCGCCGAACAGGGCCCGCGCAAGGGACGTGCGGCCGGATCCCTGCAGGCCCGCGATGCCGGTGACCTCGCCCGCGCGCAGGGTCAGGTCGATGCCGGTGAGGCGGTCGTTGCCGCCGCCGCGCACGGTCAGGCGGGCGTCGCCGAGGTCGCCGGGGCTCGCGCGCGGCGGGTAGTAGGCGCTCAACTCCCGTCCCACCATGGCGCGTACGACCTGGTCGGGGTCGGTCCGATCGGTGGGCACCGTCATGACGTGACGGCCGTCCTTGAGGACCGTGATGCGCTGCGACAGGTCGAAGACCTCGCGGAGCCGGTGCGAGATGTAGAGGATGCCGAGGCCCCGGTCCGCGAGGCGGCGCACGAGGGCGTGCAGGAGGCCCGCCTCGTGGTCGGCGAGCGGCGCGGTCGGTTCGTCCATGACGAGGACGCGGACGTCGGACGCGAGAGCCTTGACGATCTCGACGGTCTGCTGGCGGGCGACGGAGAGGTCGCGGACGTGCGTGTGCGGGGTGATGCCCGACACGCCCACCTCGTCCAGGAGTCGGGCGGTGCGGGCCGCCATCGCGCGGCGGTCGACGAGGCCGTAGCGGGTCGGTTCGCGGCCGAGGAAGACGTTCTCCGCGACGGTCCGGTGCGGCAGGAGCGCGAACTCCTGGTGGATGATGCCGATCCCGGCGGCCTGGGCCTGCGCGGGATGGGTGAAGGCGTGCTCCTTGCCGTCGAGGACGACGGTGCCCTCGTCGGGGACGTGTTCACCGGCGAGGACCTTCATCAGCGTCGACTTGCCCGCGCCGTTCTCGCCGACGAGCGCGTGCACCTCACCGGCGGCGAGGTCGAGCGAGACGCCGTGCAGCACGCGCACCCCGAGAAAGCTCTTGGACACGCCGTGCATCGCCAACATCGTCTGTGTCGCCTGCATCGCCTGCACCCTCGGCTCCTTCGGCAGCGGTCTGCAGAGCAATGTGATGAGGCAGCTTTGACCTGTCAAGGGCCCAAGCAGCTTTGTTCGTACAGGAGTTGACGGTGACTTAGGTCGATCGTCGAACACCATCGGCCTTGTGAGCAGCGAAACTCGTCC
Source organism: Streptomyces sp. NPDC059002 (assembly GCF_042740435.1). Classification (NCBI taxonomy): domain Bacteria; kingdom Bacillati; phylum Actinomycetota; class Actinomycetes; order Kitasatosporales; family Streptomycetaceae; genus Streptomyces; species Streptomyces sp. NPDC059002. The sequence goes on from NZ_JBHYJI010000002.1 coordinate 231,479, forward strand.
CTAGGGTGGCTGCATGTCTGGAGCGCCGGATCATCCGTTTCCCGAGGCCTCTTCCGCGCCGTCCGCCGCGCCGTCCTCGCCCGGCGAGGTGCTCGCCCTGGTGCGTACGGGGGCCGCGGCGACCCGCGCGGACATCGCGCGCCTGACGGGCCTCGCCCGCTCGACGGTGTCGCAGCGCGTCGACGCCCTGATCGCGCACGGCTTCCTCACGGAGGAGGCCGACGGCGGGTCCACGGGCGGTCGGCCGCCCCGCAGACTGCGCCTGCGCACCCGTGAACACGCCGTCGCGGGCGTCGACTTGGGCGCCTCGCACTGCAGGGTCGCGCTCATGGACATCGGCGGCGAGACGCTCGCGCTGCGCGAGGACCCGCTGTCCATCGCGGACGGGCCGCAGGCGGTTCTCGGCCATGTGGAGCGCACCCTGCACACGCTCCTCAAGGAGGCCGAGCGCTCACCGGACGCGCTGCAGTCCATCGGCGTCGGTGTGCCGGGACCCGTGGAGTTCTCCACCGGCCGCCCGGTGGACCCGCCGATCATGCCGGGCTGGCACCAGTACCCCATCCCCGAGTTCTTCGCCGACCGCTTCGGCGCGCGGGCCCTCGTCGACAACGACGTGAACGTGATGGCGCTCGCCGAGCAGCGCCGCGCCTTCCCCGACACCCGCTATCTGCTCTACATCAAGGTGGGCACGGGCATCGGCTGCGGCATCGTCGCCGACGGCCGGCTGCACCGCGGCGCGCAGGGCAGCGCGGGCGACATCGGGCACATCCGCGTCGGCGACCTGGAGGACCCGTGCCGGTGCGGCAACTCCGGCTGCCTCGAGGCCGTCGCGGGCGGCGCGGCCCTCGCCCGCAGGCTGTCCGGGCTCGGCCTGGAGGCGACATCGGGCAGCGACGTCGTACGCCTGGTCAAGTCCGGCAACCGCGACGCCGTGCGCATGGTGCGCGAGGCGGGCAGGGCGGTCGGCGAGGTGCTCGCGGGCCTGGTGAACTTCTTCAACCCGGACACGGTGGTGGTCGGCGGCGCGCTGGCCGCCGTGCACGACCAGCTCCTCGCGGGCGTACGGGAAGCGGTGTACCGCCGCTCGCACCCCCTGGCCACCCATGTGCTGCGCATCGAGCCGAGCCGCACCGGCGAGAACGCCGCGGCGGTCGGCGCCGGGATCCTCGCCGTCGAGCACGCCCTGTCGCCACGACAGGTGGACCGGGTCCTGGCGGGCGCGGCACGCTGACCCGGCACCGCACCCGCCGCGCCTCGCGGGCCCCTCGCGCCGCGCCGACCGCACGATCCGGAAGCGAACACGGCAGTATCGGCCACACCGCCAACTCCCCCTTACGGCAGGGGACTTGCGACCGTAGCGTCAGGGTATGTCCGCTACCGACGCAGAGCAGATCGACCGGGCCAACGCCTCCGGTCGCACGCCCGCCGTGTTCGTGCACGGCCTGTGGATGCTGGCCAGCAGCTGGGACCACTGGCTCCCGCACTTCGAGGCCGCAGGGTACGCACCGGTCGCACTGACCTGGCCGGGCGAACCGGCGACCGTGGCCGAGGCCAGGGAGCGCCCCGAGGCCATCGCGGGCAGGACCGTGGGACAGGTCGCCGACCATCTCGCGGGCCTGATCGGCACCTTGGACCGCAAGCCCGTCGTGATCGGCCACTCCGTCGGCGGGATGCTCACCCAGATCCTCGCGGGGCGCGGTCTGTCCACCGCATCGGTGGCGATCGACCCCGCGCCGTTCCGCGGCATCCTCGCCCTGCCCCTGTCGACGCTGCGCTCCCTGATCCCGATGATCGCCAACCCGGCCAACCGGAAGCGCGCCAAGGCCCTGACCTACGAGCAGTTCCGCTACGCCTACGCCAACGCCGTCGGCGCGGAGGAGGCCAGGGCCATCTACGACCGGTACGCCGTGCCCGCACCGTGCGCCCCGCCCATGCAGGCGGCCATGGCCAACTTCAACCCCCGCACCGAGGCCAAGGCGGACTCCCGCAATCCGCAGCGCGGCCCGCTCCTCATCATCTCCGGCGGCCAGGACAACGCCGTGCCCTGGGCGCTCGCCGCAGGCGCGTACAAGCTCCAGAAGCGCAACTCCTGCGTCACGGAGATCGTCGAGCTGCACGGACGCGACCACGCGCTGACCCTCGACAGCAGGTGGAAGGAGGTCGCAGACGTCGCGCTGACGTTCCTGCGCCGCTTCGACTGAGCGGGGCCGCGTCCGTGCGTCAGCCCTCCCGTTCCACCGGCAGCCACAGTTCCGCGTCGGCCTCGGCCTTGTCCGCCGACAGGCGGGTGCGCAGGATCTCGGGGCCGGGGCGGCTGCGGTACGGGTTCGAGGGGAACCACTCGGTGAACACGTCCCGCCACAGCTCCTGGATGGCGCGTGGCACGGGACCCGAGACGGTGAAGACCGCCCAGGTGCCCGCGGGCACGGACAGGGTGGTCAGGTCATCGGGCACGTCCGCCGAGGTGATCACCGCGTGGTAGTAGTCGAGGTCGGTGCCCTCGGCGCGGCTCGGGTCCAGATCGTCGCAGACCGCGACGATGCCCTGGGGTTCCTGGTCGGAGAGTTTCTCCAGGCGCTCCAGGGTCCCCGGGGAGATCCCGCGGACGAAGTCGATGATCGCCCGGTTCGGTCCCGCGTGCACCAGTGGCACCCGGGTCTTGAGGCCCGCGACGGTGAATTCGGGCCTGTCCAGTACGCGGTATCGCATGCTGCTGCTCCCTTCGACGGTGAGGCGGAAGGTCAGCCGGGGCTGGGAGACGAGCGCGGCGCCGGTGCGCCGTGCCTCGCCGGGGCCGACGCCGTGCATGGCGCGGAACGCCCGGGCGAAGGCCTCGCCCGAGCCGTAGCCGTGGCGCACGGCGATGTCGAGCAGCGACTCCTGCCCCGCGAGCACCTCGGCACCGGCGACGGTGAGCCGCCTGCGCCGGATGTACTCCGACAGCGGCATGCCCGCGAGCGCCGAGAACATCCGGCGCAGGTGGTACTCCGACGTCGTCGCGATCCGCGCCAGATCCGCCACGTCGATGGCCTGATCGAGGCGGCGCTCGATGTGTTCCATGGCCTCATTGAGCCGGTCCAGCACTCCCGGCCTCCTTCCTTGTTCGTGATCACCACGCTAGGCAGCACCCAGGGTGCCCGACCCGACATCCTGTGCCCGATCAGGTCGGGTGCGCGCGGAGCGGATCCGAAGGGTCACCGCTCCCCCGCACTCCCCCGAACAGGTGGATCTCCCGCCCGCTCATTGGTCCACGCCACTGACGCGCCGCAGGCGGTGGCGGCACCCTTGGCGAAAACCTGTGCGTAACCCGCCGGTACCGTCGCTGACATGGGAAATCCCGTCCTCTGGGCATGATTGACGGATCGTCGGAGAGCCGGTACCACTGACGCACGACCGGCCCCGCACGCCCCATCACGCTTCACCGGCCCAGGAGGCTGTCTTGCGAGGATCCGCCACCGCCCGTACCCCCTCGGCCCGCAGACGCACCGTCAGGACGGCGGGCGCCCTCGCGTCGGCCGGTCTGCTGGTTCCGCTGCTCGGCGCCGCCCCGTCGTCCGGCGCCCCCGAACAGGCGTCGGCGGCACGGCTGCAGGGCGCCTTCGCGGCCGCCGCCACCGAGTACCGCGTGCCGCAGAGCGTGCTGCTCGGCGTCTCCTACCTCCAGTCCCGCTGGGACGCGCACGGCGGCGCGGCCAGCGTGACCGGCGGCTACGGCCCCATGCACCTGACCGACGCACGGACCGCCCTGGCCAACGCCCCGCACCACAGCGAGGGCAAGGAGGACCCGCGCGGCGACACCTCGCGGCCGGCCCCGCCGCCGAAGGCCGAGGTGCCCACGGAGTCCCAACTCCCGGCCAGACTCAAGACGTTGCCGCGCGCCGCCGAGCTCTCCGGCCGCTCCGCCGAGCAGCTGCGCACGGACCCCGCCGCCAACGTGGAGGGCGGCGCCGCGCTGCTCGCCGCCGCCCAGCACAAGCTCGGCAAGCCGCTCAGCCAGGACCCCGCCGACTGGTACGGCGCCATCGCCCGCTTCTCCGGCGCGGACGACGAGGCGACCGCCGCCTCGTACGCCAATGACGTGTTCGCCGTCATCCGCGACGGCGAGCACCGCGTCACGGACGCGGGCCAGCGTGTGACGCTCGCGCCGGAGCCGGGCCTGCGGACCGATGCGGCGCAGCTGCGGCGCATGGGTCTGCGCAAGGCGGCCGCGGGCGAGACGGAGTGCCCCAAGACCGTCGCCTGCGAGTGGATCCCCGCACCGTACGAGGAGTTCAAGGACCCCCAGGGCAACCCCGACTACGGCAACCACGACCTGGGGAACCGCCCGAAGACGCAGAGCATCGACTCGATCGTCATCCATGACACCGAGGGCCGCTGGGAGGGGGTCCTGAAGCTGGTGCAGGACCCGACGTACGTGTCGTGGCAGTACACGCTGCGCTCCACCGACGGCCACATCGCCCAGCATGTGAAGGCCAAGGACGTCGCCTGGCACGCGGGCAACTGGTACGTGAACTCCAAGTCGATCGGCCTGGAGCACGAGGGCTTCCTCACCGCCCCGGACACCTGGTACACGGAGGCGATGTACCGCACGTCGGCGCGCCTGGTGAAGTACCTCGCGAAGAAGTACGGCATCCCGCTGGACCGGCAGCACATCCTCGGCCACGACAACGTGCAGGGCACGGTGACCTCGTCGATCCCGGGCATGCACACGGACCCCGGCCCGTACTGGGACTGGCAGCACTACTTCACGCTGCTCGGCAAGCCGTTCCACCGCACGGCGGGACCGGACGGCGGTCTGGTGACGGTGGCGCCGAAGTACTCCGCGAACCAGCCCGAGTACACGGGCTGCGTCAAGCCCGGCGAGAAGTGCGTGCCGCACGGTTCGGCCGCGGTGCGCGTGCACACCGAGCCGCGTGACGACGCCCCACTGATCAAGGACATCGGCAAGCGCCCGGGCGGCCAGGACTCCACGATCGACGTGAACGACACGGGGGCGCGGCTCTCCACCGGCCAGCAGTACGCGGTCGCCGACCGCGCGGGCGACTGGACGGCCGTCTGGTACCTGGGCCAGAAGGCCTGGTTCAAGAACCCGGAGAAGCAGCCCACGGCCGTCGACGCGAAGGGCTGGGTGGTGACGCCGAAGGCGGGCGCCGCCGAGGTCCCGGTGTACGGCCGCGCGTACCCGGAGAAGGAGGCCTACCCGGCGGGCGTGCCCGTGCAGACCGTCTCGCCGCTGCCGTACAAGATCCTCGCGGGCCAGGAGTACGTGATCGGCGACAAGGTGCCGGGCGAGTACTTCTACGCCCCGACGTTCGACACGGCGCCGCACAAGGTGGTGCGCGGCAAGGACATGTACTACGTGATCCAGTACGGGCACCGGGTCGGGTACGTGCGGGCCGCCGATGTGCAGGTGGTGCGGTCGGGTTCGTAGCGCCGCCGTAGAGCCGCCCTGAAGGGGCGGGTCCGGGTCCGCGTGGGGGCGGGCCCGGACCCGCCGTCCGTGGCACGGTGGTTCTCTGGGGGTGCGCGATGTGGCTGAACGTGTCGAACAAGGATCTGCCCGCCGAGGAACAGCTGCCCTTCTGGGGCGATCTCGTCTCCCGCGAACTGGCACCGCTCACCATGACCAGCGCGGACGGCGCGGTGGACTTCCCCGCGTGCGCCTCGGTGCTTGACCTCGGCGCCGTGCGGGTGGCCGCGTTCAACAGCCCGCCCGCGTATCTGAGACGCACCTGGGCGGACATCCGGCGGGCCGACCCGGGGACGTACCAGCTCACCTTCGTCTCCGGCAGCCCGCTGTGGATCAGTCAGCAGCGCCAGGACTCCGGCCTTGTCCTCGGCGACATGGTGCTCTTCGACCTCGCGCGCCCCTTCGAGGGCGAGGTGCCCGACAAGGGCCGCAACACCGAGGTGCTCATCCTGCAACTGCCGCGCGACGGGCTGCCGTTGCCGCCGGACAAGGTCGGCCCGCTGCTCGCCAGGCCCCTGTCGAGCCGCACCGGCATGGGGGCGATCCTCGCCGGGTTCATGACCACGCTGCACTCCTACGGCCCCGACTGCGATCCGCGGGAACTGGGCCGGCTGGGGGCGATGGCCCTCGATCTGGCGGGCGCGAGCCTCGCCCAGCACCTCGGGGCCTACGGCGACCTGCCGGCGGACACCCGCCGCCAGGCCATGCTGTCCCGCGTCAACGCCTTCATCGACCACAACCTCGGCGATCCCGACCTGGGCCCCGCGGAGATCGCGGCCCACCACCACATCTCCGTGCGCTCCCTGCACACGCTCTTCCTCGAAGAGGGCGAGACCGTGGCGGCCTCGATCCGCAGGCGCCGCCTGGAACGCTGCCACGCCGACCTCGCCGACCCCCGGCTGCGTCGCCGCCCGATCAGCGCCGTCGCCGCCAGGTGGGGCTTCCTGCGCCCCGCGGACTTCAGCCGGGCGTTCCGCGCCGCGTACGGCGTGCCGCCCAGAGAGTTCCGGCGGTCGGCGTCACACGATCAGCCCGCCGGGCAACGCGTCGCACCGAGCGACAAGTAACGCCGCACGCATCGCCAACTCGCGGCCCCCGCCCCGCGTCACGATGTGAGGGAACCAGGGGGGAGCAAGGGCCCCGGCATCGTACGGTGCCGGGGCCCGAGTACAGGGTCATTCAAAGACATAGCGCTGCCCGGCACGCGCCTTGAACGTCTTCTCTCCGCCGCTCAACAGGGCGCTGCGCACGGTCAGTTCACGGGTCCGCGCCGCCCGCACGACGATGCGACGGGCGCGGCCGCCTGCCCACTCGATGTCGACGGTGGCGCCGCCGCGCGCCCGCAGGCCGCGCACCGATCCTTCGGGCCACTCCTTGGGCAGCGCGGGGAGGATCTCGATGGCGTCGTGCTGGCTCTGCAGCAGCATCTCCACGACGCCCGAGGTCGCGCCGAAGTTCCCGTCGATCTGGAACGGCGGGTGGGTGTCCCAGAGGTTGGGCAGGGTGGAGGATCTGAGCTGTTCGGAGAGCATCTTGTGCGCGTGGTCGCCGTCGCGCAGCCGGGCCCAGAAGTTGATTTTCCACGCCTTGGACCAGCCGGTGCCGCCGTCACCGCGCGCCGTCAGGGACACCTTCGCCGCGTCCGCCCATCTGCTGCCCGGCTCGATCTGGCGTCCTGGGTGCAGGGCGTAGAGGTGGGAGACGTGCCGGTGGTCGTCCGTCCGGTCGTCCACATCGGCCTTCCACTCCTGGAGTTGACCCCAGGAGCCGACGCGCAGGCCGGGGTCGAGCGCGTCGAGGGTCTTCGCCAACTCGGCGCGGAAGGCGGGTGAGTCGCCGAGCGTACGGGCCGCCTCCAGCGTGTTGGTGAGCAGGTCGTGGACGATCTGCTGGGCCATGGCGGCACCGGCGGTGAAGTCGCCGTGCTCGGGCGAGTAGCTGGGCGTGACGACGAGGGTGCCGTCGCGCGGGTCGGTGCGCAGATTGTCGAGCCAGAACTCGGCGGCCTCCTTCATCGCGGGATACGCGGTGGAGCGCAGGTAGTCCGTGGAGCCGCCGAAGCGGTAGTGCTCGTAGAGCTGCGCGGTGAGCCAGGCCGCGGCCTCGGGGAACCAGAAGGCGGTCGACCAGTCGTGCACTCCGGTGAAGCCGTACGGATTGGTCTCGTTGTGCACGACCCAGCCGCGGCTGCCGAACATCTCCTTGGCCGTACGCCGTCCTGGCGCGCGCAGGGCCTCGACGAACCGGTCGTACGGCGCGGTGGTCTCGGGCAGGTTGGCCGCCTCCGCGAGCCAGTAGTTCATCTGGAGGTTGATGTTGGTGTGGTAGTCCGCCGACCAGGGAGGCGTGGTGCTGTTGTTCCACACACCCTGGAGGTTGGCGGGCAGCGAGCCCGCGCGCGAGGAGGCGATGAGCAGATAGCGGCCGTACTGGAAGAAGAGGGCTTCGAGGGCCCGGTCGGCGGCGGTCGCACCCCCGGTGTACTGCTTGAGGAGCTGGTCGGTGGGGACGTCGGCGGGCGGCGCCTGGCGGATGTCGAGAGCGACGCGGTCGTAGAGGGCGCGGTGGTCGCGGATGTGGCGGTCGCGCAACGCCTCGTGGCCCGCGGCGACGGCCTGGTCGACGGTGCGGGTGACGGCGGCGTGCGGGTCGTCGCCCCGGTAGTCGGGACAGGTGTCGGCGTACGCGGTGGCCGCGGCGAGGACGAACCAGACGTGGTCGGCGCCGCTCACCGTGACGCTGCCGTCGGCGTGCGCGGTGCGGGCGCCGCCCACGTGCACGATCCTGATCTGGGCCTCGAACGCGAGCCCGTTGTCGGCGAGTTCACCGCGCACGGTGATCCGGTCGCCGTCGGCCCGCGCGGTGAAGTCGGCGCGCGGCGAGGTGTACCGCAGGGTGCAGCCGACCTGACCGGCACGCGCGGCGGAGAGCCGTCCGACGATCACCCCGTCCGGGTGCGAGGCGAAGAACTCCCGCCGGTGGGCCACCTGTTGACGCTCGTACGCGACGGTCGCGATCCCCTGCCCCAGATCGAGGCTCCTTCGGTACGTCGCGTCCGGTGCGCCCGGCGCCCCCGGCACGTCGATGTGCAGATCCCCGAACGTCTGGTGCGCGCCGTAGCCGCGCCGGGCCTGGCCGAGCCGCGCCGCGACCGTGTCGGGGGCGAGCCTGCCCTTCTCGTCGAGCTCCGTGCGCACGGCGTCGAGCGCGCCGGGACGCGCCGCGCGCCAGTTCCCGAAGTCGTATCCCTCGGCGGAGCCGGGCCCTCCGGTCCACAGGGTCTTCTCGTTGAACTGGAGCCGCTCGGTGGCGAGGGTGCCGAAGACCATGGCGCCGAGGGCACCGTTGCCGATGGGGAGGGCCTCGCGCTCCCAGTCGGCGGCAGGAGCCCGATACCAGAGCACCGATGATGCGTCCGATTCATCGGATGAGTGCTTGCTCGCTCCCCCGCCCTCCGCCGCCGCGGCGCCACCCCCGAGGGCTCCTCCGCCCGCTGCCATGACGGCTGCCCCACCGAGCGCCGACTTCATCGTGGTTCTCCGTGTCATCCCCTGAGTCATGACCGGCCACGTTAAAAGTCCGATGACTGCCTGGCAAGACAGAGCGCCGCCCCGTTCCTTGGACGGAACGGGGCGGCGCTTGGACGAATGGGGTGGTGCGGTCGCGTCAGCCCTGCTGGAAGAGCTCGGCGGGCAGCGGCTTCAGGAGCGCGTAGAGGTCGTCGGTGATCGGCCGGTCCCAGGCGGCGATCGTCACGAGGACGTTGTCACTGCGGTCGAACTGCACGCAGGAGATGCGGCTCTCCGAGAGCTTCAGGCGACGCACGATGAGGAGGTTGTCCCCCTGCATCACCGGCATGTCCTCCGTCGAGACGACCGTGATGTCCTCGTCGTTCTCCAGCGCGAGCAGCAGCTGCCCGACCTCGAAGGGCACCTCGCCCTCGGCGGTGTCCCGCGCCTGGGAACCCTCGGGCAGGTTGCCGATGATCATCGCGGGCCCGCGGCCGCCGAACAGGTCGTAGCGCAGAAAAACGCCCTGGCAGCTGCCGTCGGGCGCGGGCAGCAGGCCCGCGCCGAGATTGCCGGGCCAGTCACCGGGGTCCATGGCCAGGACATCGAAGTCCGGGCCCGCGGGGGTGGCGGCGCTGCGGCGGCGGAGGAAGGACATGCGCCCATGGTACGTGCCCCGCCGTGTTCCCCGGCGCGGCCCCCTCCCCCTGCGGGGCTCCCGCAAGGGCCCCGTAAGGGGCGCGGGGAACTGCGCGGCCGGCCCCCACTCACCCGCGGCGAACCGGAAAGCCACACCGCCCCAGCCGCGCGCAGCGCTACGTCAGGTCGAACTCTCCCTCGCGCGCACCGTGCACGAAGGCCCCCCACTCCGCCGGGGTGAAGATGAGGGACGGGCTCTCCGGCCGTCCACTGTTGCGCATCGCGACGAACCCTTCGACGAAGGCGATCTCCACGTCTCCGCGCCCTTCACTGCTCGATCGCCAGTCGGCCGTGCTGAGGTCGAGCTCCGGCTTGTCCCAGCCCGTGAGCGGGTGCTGCTGAGTGGTGCTTTCGGCCACGTCCGTGCTCCTCCCGAGTGCGTCGTCCGGCGCCAGCCTAGCTTTCGCTCCGGGCGCCGGACAGGCCGCGGAGGCAAGGCCGCCGCCCGTCCGGTGCGCACGGCCGGTCAGCTGGTGGGCGGTTCGGCTCCGACGAGCCACATGGAGAAGAACTGCGAGCCGCCCCCATAGGCGTGGCCAAGTGCCCTGCGGGCGCCGTCGACTTGGTGTTCGCCCGCCTGACCCCGCACCTGAAGTGCCGCTTCGGCGAAGCGGATCATGCCGGACGCGCCGATGGGGTTGGTGGACAGGACGCCGCCCGACATGTTCACCGGCAGATCGCCGTCCAGCTCCGTCACGCCGGACTCGGTGAGCTTCCAGCCCTCGCCCGCCGCGGCGAAGCCCAGGTTCTCCAGCCACATCGGCTCGTACCAGGAGAACGGCACGTACATCTCGACGGCGTCGATCTCCCTGCGCGGGTCCGTGATGCCCGCCTGCCGGTACACGTCGGCCGCGCAGTCCTTGCCCGCCTGCGGCGACACGAAGTCCTTGCCCGCGAAGAGCGTGGGCTCGCTGCGCATCGCGCCGCCGTGCATCCAGGCGGGCGGCCGGGGCGAACGGGCCGCGCCCGCACGGTCGGTGAGGATCATCGCGCAGGCGCCGTCGGACGACGGGCAGGTCTCCGAGTAGCGGATCGGGTCCCAGAGCATGGGGGACGCCTGGACCTTCTCCAGGGTGATGTCCCGCTCGTGGAGGTGCGCGTAGGGGTTCTTCAGGGCGTTGCGGCGGTCCTTGTACGCGACGAGGGAGCCGACGGTGTCGGGGGCGCCGGTGCGCCGCATGTACGCGCGCACGTGCGGGGCGAAGAATCCGCCCGCGCCCGCGAGGAGCGGCTGCTGGAACGGAACGGGCAGCGAGAGCCCCCACATCGCGTTGGATTCCGACTGCTTTTCGAAGGCGAGGGTCAGGACGGTGCCGTGGACCCGGCCCGCGATCAGGTTCGCGGCGACGAGCGCCGTGGAGCCGCCGACGGAGCCCGCGGTGTGGACGCGCAGCATGGGTTTGCCGACCGCGCCGAGCGCGTCGGCGAGGTACAGCTCCGGCATCATGACGCCCTCGAAGAAGTCGGGCGCCTTGCCGATGACGACGGCGTCGATGTCGGTCCACGTCAACTCGGCGTCGGTCAGAGCACGTTGGGCGGCCTCGCGGACGAGGCCCGCGATGGACACGTCCTGCCGGGCCGCGACGTGCTTGGTCTGGCCGATTCCGACGACGGCGACGGGTTCCTTGCCCACCGCATTGCTCATCGGGCGTCTCCTTCCAGGACGGCGACCAGGTTCTGCTGGAGGCAGGGCCCGGACGTGGCGTGCGCGACGGCCCGGTCCGAGGCGCCCCGGTGGATGCGGGCGGCGGCCTCGCCGAGCCGGATGAGCCCCGCGGCCATGACGGGGTTGGCGGCGAGCGCGCCGCCCGAGGGGTTGACGTCGACGCCGTCGCCGAGCCGCAGGGCCTTGCGCAGGACGACCTCCTGGGAGGTGAACGGCGCGTGCAGCTCCGCGGTGTCCACGGGCGACTCGAAGACTCCGGCCCGTTCCGCGGCCAGCCGCGTGGAGGGCGAGTCGGTCAGGTCGCGCACGCCGAGCCCGTGCGCCTCGATGCGGTGGTCGATGCCCCGGATCCACGCGGGCCGCCCGCACAGCTCGCGTGCCCGATCCCCGGCGGCGAGGATCACTGCGGCGGCCCCGTCGCCGACCGGCGGACAGTCGCCGGTGCGCAGGGGACGTACGGCATAGTCGCCTTGCGAAGCCGAACTCCCCAGCTGTGCATGGGGGTTGGAGTCGGCAGAGGTACGGCTGCGCGTCGCGATCCCGGCGAGCGCGGGCTCGTCCGTCTCGCCCGCGTCGATGAGCGCCTGCGCCTGGAGCGCGGCGAGCGCCACGGAGTCGGGCCAGAGCGGGGCCACGTAGTACGGGTCGAGCTGCCGGGTCAGGACGTCGCGCACGGAGCCCGGCGACGACTTGCCGTACGCGTAGACGAGCGCGGTGTCGGCGTCGCCGGTCTGCAGCTTCGTCCACGCCTCGTACAGCGCCCAGGCGCCGTCCATCTCGACGTGCGACTCGGAGATCGGCGGCCAGGCGCCGACGCCGTCCAGCGCCATCGTGAAGGAGAAGGCGCGGCCCGCGAGATAGTCCGAGGAGCCCGAGCAGGTGAAGCCGATGTCGCTGGTCTTCAGGCCGGTGGCGGCGAGTACTTCGTGCAGCACCGGCATGAGCATCTCGACCTCGGAGAGCTCGTCGGTGGTGCGCAGGTGGTCGGTCTGCCCGAAGGCGACGATCGCCACGTCCCGGACGGGCCGCATCGCCGACGGCTTGCGGGGCGCCATCTACACCAGCTCCTTGTACGTGTCGTAGTCGGCGTCGGGTTCACCGGTGGGCCGGTAGTGGTCGGGGAAGCGGCCGCCCTCGGTCCACCCGGGTTCGACGCGCAGGCCCATCCGGACCTGGTCGTACGGAATCCCCGCGATGCGCGCGTGCAGGGCGAGGTCGGCGCCGTCGAGGGCGATGTGGGCGTAGACGTACGGCACTTCGATGGCGTCAGTCATTGCGTTCTTTGCCTTGATGTTGACGATGCAGTACGTCGTGACGGTGCCGCGCGGGCCGACCTCCACCCGCTCGGCCGTGGCGACGCCGCAGGTGGGGCAGGCGCCGCGGGGCGGGACGTACACCTTGCGGCAGGAGGGGCAGCGCTCGCCGACGGTCTTCTGTTCGGCGAGGGCGTTGATGTACGCGCTCTGGGCGCGCCCCGGCGCGTAGGTGTAGTCGAGCCGCGCGGCCGCGACGATCCCGGTGACGGGTTCCGCGAACACACCGTCGTGCGGCGCGGACCGCCCCTCGCCGCCCCCCTCGTCCGGCTCGAAGCAGGCGATGTCCGTGATGGCGCCGATCCGTTCGGCGGCCCAGCGGATCCTCACGCGCATGCCGCTGCGCACGGCGTCGGGCCCCGGCACGTCGAGGGCGTGCAGCAGGGCGGTGTCGGCCCCGTCGAGCCTCACCAGGACCCAGGCGAACGGCGTGCCGAGCGGCTGCCCGCGCCGGGGCTCGTGGTTCCAGGCCCAGGTGGTGACGGTGCCCGTGGCGGAGACCTCGACCAGGTCCCGTATCTCCTCGGCGGTCACGGGGTCGTACTCGACGGGCGGGACGAGCGTCCTGCCGTCACCGGTCCGCACCCCGAGCACGGTGCGCTCGCGCAGCCCGGTCAGGAACGCGCTCTGCACGGGCCCGAGGGACCGGGTGAAGGGAAACTCGACGACCAGAGGAGCACGCAGCACCTCGGGTACGGCAGCAGATGCCATGGGCGGAACTCCGTTTCACAGAAACGACGACGGGCCCCTTCAGGGGCGCGGGGAACTGCGCGACCAGCCAAGGCGGACCCCGCAGCGAAAGAACGACCAAGAGCGCCCTAGGCCCGCCGGAAGACAGGAGCCCGCTTCTCCGCAAAGGCCCTGGAGCCCTCCTTCGCGTCAGCGGTGTCGAAGACGGGCCACCCCCTCTTCAGCTCGGCCGCAAGCCCTTCCTCCTCGGTCAGCGAGGCGGCCTCATACACGGACGCCTTCACCGCCTCCACCGCCAACGGCCCACACGCATTGATCTGTTCGGCGATCACCAACGCCTTCTCCAGCGCGGCCCCGTCCGGCACGACGTGCCCGATGAGCCCGATCGCCGCCGCCTCGGCCGCCGCGTAGGGCCGCCCGGTGAGCAGCATTTCCAACGCGTGCGTACGGGGAATCTGCCGCGGAAGCCGCACGGTGGACCCGCCGATGGGGAACAGCCCGCGCTTGACCTCGAAGAGGCCGAACGTCGCCGACTCCCCGGCGACGCGGATGTCGGTGCCCTGGAGGATCTCCGTGCCGCCCGCGACGCAGTACCCCTCGACCGCGGCGATGACGGGTTTGCGGGGCCGGTGATGGCGCAGCATCGCCTTCCAGTGCAGATCGGGGTCGGCCGTCATCCGGTCCCGGTACTGCTGCCCGTCCATGCCCTTGCCCGCGAGGGCCTTGAGGTCCATGCCCGCGCAGAACGCGCCGCCCGCGCCGGTGAGCACGATGGAGCGGATCGCGTCGTCCGCGTCGGCCTCCAGCCATCCGTCGTACAGGCCGACGAGCATCGGCAGCGAGAGCGCGTTCTTCGCTTCGGGCCTGTTCAGCGTGAGTATCAGTGTGGCGCCTTCGCGCCGCACGGTGAGGTGTTCCGTCCCACCCATGTGCCGTGCTCCTCCCTCGACGGCCGCCGGACGGCCGGCCTGTCGGCTCCAGACCTGGAACAGGTTGCAGTAGGCGGGGAGCCAGTTCAATAGTTTTCTGACACCCAGTCAGTTTTCTTCTGCGGAGGCCCTTCCCAGTTGGGGGTGCCTCTGCTCTGATGACCGCCAAGCGAGACGTCAGAGTGGACGCCGGGGTCAGGAGGAGCGCGGTGGAGTACAACCTTGCCGACCTGTTCGAGTCGGTCGTCGACGTGGTCCCCGACCGCGAGGCGCTCGTCTACGTCGACCATCCCGGCACGGGTGCGGAGCGCCGGCTCACCTACGCGGAGCTCGACGCGGCCGCCAACCGCATCGCCCACCACCTGATCGACAGCGGTCTGCAGCCGGGCGAGCACCTGGGCCTGCACCTGTACAACGGCATCGAGTACCTCCAGACGGTCCTCGGCTGCCTCAAGGCGCGGCTCGTGCCGGTCAACGTCAACTACCGCTACGTGGAAGAGGAGTTGGTCTACCTCTACCGCGACGCGGACCTCGCCGCACTCGTCTTCGACGCCGAGTTCACCGAACGGGTCAAGGCCGCGCTGCCGCGCACCGAGAAGCTGCGGCACCTGGTGCGGGTGGGCGAGCCGCCCGCCGACGCACCCGCGATCGACGCGGTCGCCTTCACCGACGCGGAGGCCGCGGGCTCACCGGAGCGCGGCTTCGGACCGCGCTCCGCCGACGACCAGTTCATCATCTACACCGGCGGCACGACCGGCATGCCCAAGGGCGTCATGTGGCGCCAGGAGGACCTGTTCTTCGCGGGTCTCTTCGGCGGCGAGCCGACGGGTGAGCCGGTGAAGCGCCCCGACGAGCTGGCCGAGCGCGTCGCCGCGGGCAGTCCCGGTCTCACCTTCTTCCCCACTCCCCCGCTGATGCACGGCACGTCGACGCTGACCTCGTTCATCGCCTTCAACTACGGCCAGCGGGTGGTCATCCACCGCAAGTACGTGCCCGAAGAGGTGCTCCGCACGATCGAGCGCGAGAAGGTCTCCAGTGTGTCGCTGGTCGGCGACGCGATGCTCAGGCCGCTGATCGACGCGCTGCACGGCCCGCTCGAGGGCACCGACCTCTCCTCGCTGTTCAGCGTCTCCTCGTCGGGGGCGATCATGTCGGAGACGGTGCGCGCCCAGTTCCAGGCGCTGGTGCCCCATGTGCTGCTCCTGAACAACTTCGGTTCCTCCGAGTCCGGATCCAACGGCAAGGCCACGGACGACTCGGGCCCGGAGAAGGGCTTCCGCCTGGAGGTCAACGAGCGTACCCAGGTGGTCGATCCCGCGACGCACGAGCCGGTGCCGGTCGGCGAGCCGGGCCGCCTCGCCCAGCGCGGCCACGTCCCGCTCGGCTACTACAACGACCCGCGCAAGACGGCCGAGACCTTCTTCCAGAAGGACGGCGAACGATGGGTGCTGCTCGGCGACATGGCGACGGTCGACGACGAGGGCATCGTCACCGTCCTCGGGCGCGGGTCGCAGTGCATCAACACGGGCGGCGAGAAGGTGTATCCGGAGGAGGTCGAGCAGGCGCTCAAATCGCATCCTGACGTGTACGACGCGCTGGTCGCCGGGGTGCCCGACGAGCGGTGGGGCAACCGCGTCGCCGCGGTCGTCCAACTCCGCACGGGGGCACCCGCGTTGGACCTGGAGGCGGTCCAGACCCACTGCCGCACACTGCTCGCGGGCTACAAGATCCCCCGGGCGGTGGTCTTCACCGAGCGCATACAGCGCTCGCCGAGCGGCAAGGCGGACTACCGGTGGGCGAAGGCGGTCGCGGCACAGGGCTAGAAAAGCCGCCAGGGCACCCGGTGTTCACGGGCTACCGGCCGAGCCGCACCTCCCAAAGACGGATCACCTGGTCCTGGCCGCCGCTCGCGAGGGTCGCCCCGTCCGGGCTGAAGGCCAGACAGCGCACCTCGCCCGCGTGACCGGGCAGGGCGGCCCGCCGGTGACCGGTCTCCGGGTCCCAGAGGCAGATCACCCCGTCGTGGCTCGCGGTGGCGAGCGTACGGCCGTCCGGGCTGAACGCCAGGGCCAGCGCCCCGCGGGCGTGCGCGTCCAGTGTGCGGCGGTCGTGGCCGTTGCGGGGGTTCCTGAGGTGGACGAGCAGGTCGTTGGCCGACGCGGTGGCGAGGATGTGGCCGCCCGGGCTGAAGGCCACGGCCGTGGTGAGGACCCGCCCGGGGATCTTCCAGCGCTCCATGGCCAGGGGGAGGTTCCAGAGCCGGGTCGTCTTTCCTTCGCCGCCGCCGACGACGTGCCGGCCGTTCGGGCTGAACGCCACCTGGGTCACCCAGCCGCCTGCCCAGCGCATCTCCGGGCCCGCGGCCCCGGTGTGCGCGTCCCACAGCCGGATCGCCCCGTCGCTGCCGCCGGTGGCGAGCGTACGGCCGTCCGGGCTGAAGGCGACCCGCGTCACCGATCTCATCCGGCCCGGGTAGGTCAGGACCAGGCGCTCCTCGAACGTCTCGCCGTCCCAGAGGCGCGCGTATCTGCCGCAGCCGGTGGCGAGCGTGCGGCCGTCCGGGCTGAAGGCCACGGCCGCGTCCCTGTTGCTGCCCACGGGAAGCGGGTCGCCGTGCGCTGCGCCGCTGTCCGGATCCCACAGGCGTACGTACTCGTCGGCGCCCCCGGAAGCGAGCGTGCGGCCGTCCGGGCTGAAGGCGAGGGAGAGCACCCAGGTGCGGTGCCCGGACAGGGTCAGGCGCTGCTTGCCCACGAGGACATCGGCGCGGACCGGTCGTGGGGTGACGGTCCGAGGGGCGGCTTGGCGGACGGGCGCGCCGATACGTGGAACGGCGGAATCCGGCGCGTCCGGCGCGGCGGCCAGTGCGCGGGCCAGCGCCGTGGCGTCCGGGCGGTCGCCGGGCTGCTTGGCGAGCAGGTTGCTGACCAAGTCGTCGAGGCACTGCGGGAGTTCGGGCCGCAGCGTCCGGGGCGGCGGCACGGGCTCCGTCACATGCTGGTGCATGAGGGCGAAGACGGAGTCGGCCGTGAAGGGCGGCCGCCCCGTGAACAGTTCGTACAGCACGCAGCCCAGGGCGTACAGGTCGGCGGGGGCGCCCACTCCCTGCGTGCGCCACTGCTCGGGCGCCATGTACAGGGGCGTGCCCACGACGTGTCCGGCCGTAGTGAGCGCCGAGGAGGCATCGGCCGTCCTCGCGATGCCGAAATCGCAGATCTTGACCTGGTCGCCGGGGCGTACGAACAGGTTGCCCGGCTTGAGGTCGCGGTGGACGACGCCGCTCTCGTGCGCGGCGGCCAGGGCGGTCGCCGTCTGCCGCACCAGGTCGACGGCCCGGTCGACGGGCAGCCCCGCGCCGTGCTCGGCAAGCACCTGCGCCAGGTCCCTGCCCTGCAGCAGCTCCATCACGATGAACAGCTGCCCGTCGTGCTCCCCCGCGTCGTGCACCACCGTGATGCCGGGGTGCTGGAGCCCGGCGAGGATGGCGGCCTCCCGCTGGAAGCGCCGCACCACGCCCGGATCGAGCCGGCTGGGGAGCACCTTGACGGCGACGTCACGGCGCAGCAGCGAGGAGTCGCGGCCCCGCCACACCTCGCCCATGCCGCCGCGCCCGATCAGCTCCTTGAGTTCGTAGCGGTCCGCCAGCGTCACACCGGACAGATCCATCCGCGCCCCCGCCCCGTGCCTGCGCGTGCCCCACGCCCCAGCGGATTCCTGCCGTACAGAAAGTACGGCACGAAGGCGTCGCAGGAAGGAAGTTGACCGTATCCGCTACGGCAGGTCCGCCTCCGTGAGCTGGTAGAGCTCGGGCACGGAGACCTTGACGGGCTCCTGTGTGGTCCGTGCGATCACGACGACGGCGGGCTCGGTCGGGTGGGGGTTCTCCTCCCGGTGCGGGACGAACGGCGGTACGAGGAAGAAGTCGCCGGGGCCCGCGGCGACCCGCACCTCCCGCGTGCCGTCGTGGTAGACGAACACGGGGTGGCCGCTGACCACGTAGATGCCCGCCTCCGAGTCGCCGTGGTGGTGGTTGTCCGTCGAACTCAGCGGCGGGTTCTCCACCATGCCCATCCAGAGCTTCTTCGAGCCGACCGTGCCCCCGCTGATGGCGGCGAAGCCGTCCAGTTCACCGGAACGCACGTGGTGGACGCGGTTGTTGAGCGGCGCGGCGCCGTCGGAGCCCGTGGAGTCGGTTGCCGTGCCGGTGCTGTGGTGGTTCGTCATCGTTGCGGCCTCTCGCTGTGGTCTGCCGTGGACGAGATCCACACTGCGACCTCCGCACCGGATACGGCAATCACCCTTGCCGATACAGCAAATGCCTTTCTGTGGGCGTCACTCCGCGCAGACCGACCGCAGCGCCCGTCCCAGGGCCACCGAATGCAGGGCGTCGAGCCGCTGTTCGTGCCGGACGTGCACGGCAGCGGCGGTCAGGACTCCGCCGCAGTACGGCGCCGTCCGCGCGCCCTGCGACGCGGCGATGCCCCGCACCAGCTCGCCGTTGATCCGGTTGATCTCCTTGCGGACCTCCGCGAGATCGGGCCGCTCGGTCGGCGCCTGGGACGGATCGGCGTCCCAGCGCCGGAACAGGCCGCGCTGCACGACCTTGTTCGCCTCGATCTGGTCGCGGAAGATCCGCACGGTCGCCTCGGGGTCGGCGCCGATCTCCCGCGCCTGCGCCGCCACCGCGTCCAGGACCTGCCGCTCACGGGCCGGGTCGTCGATGGGGCTGTCCGTGCCGTACTTGGCGGCGGCGACGAGATCGGCGGTGGCCAGACGCCGCGCGGACCAGTCGGCGAGCGGGTACAGCCGGGCGTAGGGGCCCGCGGGCGCGGTGGCCTGAGCGGGGGCGGACTGCGTGGGCACGGTGGCCGGTGCGGGCCGCGCGGGCGCGGTGACCTGCGCAGGCCGCGCGGGCGCCGCGACGGCCGCGCCGCCTCCCGCGAGCAGAGCGGCGGCCACGGTGCCGGTGGTGAGCAGACGGCCTGCCGAAGAGGTGAGACGCACGACGGTTCCCCCAGGGGATCGGTGGCGGACGTCCAGCGACCGTACGCGCTCGGCGGGCGGCGCACGAGCAGCCGCCGGCACCGCCGCGCGCGACGCCGCTCAGTCCTGCGCGAGGAATCCCGCCACACGCCGCACGAACCACTCCGGGTCGTCCAGCCACGGGAAGTGCCCGCCGCCCGGCTGCACTTGGCACACACCGCCGGGGAAGAGCCCGGCGAACTCCTCGGCGAGCGCCGGGTTCGGGCCGCCGTCGTACTCCCCGGCGAGGACGAGCACCGGGGCGGCCAGCTCCGTCAGGGCTGCGCGGGTCGCGGGCGGGTCGAAGGCGCCCTCTCCGTAGAAGGCCGCCGCGGCCTCCGCGTTCTTCTCCGTGGCGCTCGCCGCCTGGTGCGCGCGGGCCACCGCGTCCCAGCGCCCGTAGGCCAGCGGCGCCAGCGCGGTCCCCGCGTCGGCGGGGCTGCCCCCGGCCTCGATCTCCTTCAACGCGGCGACGGCCGCCGGATACCAGGACTCGCCCTTGTGCACCTCCACCGCGTCGACGTGGTCCTTGACGGTCACGGTGAAGCCGACCGACTGGCTGGCCGCGGTGATCAGGGCGAGGGCGCGGATCCGCTTGGGGTGGCGGGCCGCGTACAGGGTGGCGACATTGCCGCTCGCCGAGTGCGCGAGCAGATCGATCCGGTCCAGGCCCAGATGCTCGCGGAGGGCTTCGACGTCGTCGACGATCCGGTCGCAGCGGTACGTCGCCGGGTCCTCGGGCACCGCCGAGTCACCGGTGCCGCGCAGATCGAGCAGGATGAGACGGCGGTACGCGGTGAGGCCGCCGAGGTCCCCCAGATAGGCGGACGCCCGCATCGGCCCGCCGGGCAGACAGATCAGCGGCTCGCCCTCACCCTTCTCGTGGTAGGCGAGCTCGGTCCCGTCGTACGCGCTGAATGTCGGCATGAAGGCGATCATCACATCCCGTGTCGCACCCGGGCAATGCTCCTCGGGCACAACGCCCCAGCTCGACGCGGCCTTGCGCGATCCCTTGACGGCCCTCTCCGCGCCTGGATTACTGGGCTCGACAGAAGATCGACGACCGAATGATCGGTCGCCCGTTAAGGACGGGAGAACTCCATATGACGCGTTCGCCGCTACTCCTCGACGCCTCGGAGCGGCTCAGCCCCGAGGGGCTCGCGGCCCTGCAGCTGGAGCGCCTCCAGGACACCCTGCTGCACGCGTACGAGAACGTCCCGTTCTACCGGGCGGCGTTCGACAAGGCGGGCCTGCGCCCCGACGACTGCCGTTCGCTCGCCGACCTCGCGCGCTTCCCCTTCACCACCAAGGACGACCTGCGGGCCAACTACCCGTTCGGGATGTTCGCGGTGGAGCAGTCCGAGGTGCGCCGCCTGCACGCCTCCAGCGGGACGACGGGACTGCCCACCGTCGTCGGGTACACCGAGCAGGACCTGTCCATGTGGGCGGACGTGGTGGCGCGCTCGATCCGCGCAGCGGGCGGCCGACCGGGCGACAAGGTCCATGTGGCGTACGGCTACGGCCTGTTCACCGGCGGTCTCGGCGCGCACTACGGAGCCGAGCGGCTCGGCTGCACGGTGATCCCCGCGTCCGGCGGCATGACCGCGCGCCAGGTCAGGCTCATCCAGGACTTCCGCCCCGAGGTCATCATGGTGACCCCGTCGTACATGCTCACGCTCCTGGAGGAGTTCGAGCGCCAGGGCGTCGATCCCCGGACGACCTCGCTCAAGGTCGGCATCTTCGGCGCGGAGCCGTGGACGGAGGAGATGCGGCGGGAGATCGAGGAGCGGTTCGCGATCGACGCGGTGGACATATACGGGCTCTCGGAGGTGATCGGCCCGGGCGTGGCGCAGGAGTGCGTGGAGACCAAGGACGGTCTGCACATCTGGGAGGACCACTTCTACCCCGAGGTCGTCGACCCGATCACGGGTGAGGCGCTCGCGGACGGGGAGCACGGCGAGCTGGTGTTCACCTCGCTCACCAAGGAGGCCATGCCCGTGATCCGTTACCGGACACGGGACTTGACGCGACTCCTGCCCGGCACGGCGCGGATCTTCCGCCGGATGGAGAAGGTGACGGGCCGCAGCGACGACATGGTCATCCTGCGGGGCGTCAATCTCTTCCCCACGCAGATCGAGGAGATCGTCCTGCGCACGGCGGGCATCGCCCCGCACTTCCAGCTGCGGCTCACGCGCGAGGGCCGCATGGACGCCCTGACGGTGCGGGCCGAGGCCCGCGCGGACACGCCGCCGCAGCGGCGCGACGCGGCGGCCCGGGAGATCGCGGCGGCGGTGAAGGACGGCGTCGGGGTCTCGGTGGGCGTGGAGATCGTCGACCCGGAGACGCTGGAGCGTTCGGTGGGCAAGTTCAAGCGGATCGTGGATCTGCGGGAGCGGGGGGCGTAGATAGCGGGCCAGCGCCGAACCGGTCCCGCAGCTCCCGCTTGAGGATCTTCCCGCTGGCGTTGCGCGGCAGCTCGTCCACGAACAGGACCCGTTTGGGCGCCTTGAAGTGGGCGAGCTTCTCGCGTGCGTGGGCGATGAGTTCATCCTCGGTGAGTTCCTTGTCTCCGCGTACGACGATGGCGGTGACCGCCTCGATCCAGCGTTCGTCCGGCAGGCCGACCACCGCGGCCTCCGCGACGCCCGCGTGCTCGTACAGTGCGTCCTCGACCTGCCGCGAAGCGACGAGCACCCCACCGGAGTTGATGACGTCCTTGACCCGGTCGACGACGGTGAAATAGCCCTCGGCGTCCCGCACCGCGAGGTCACCGGAGTGGAACCAGCCGTCGCGGAACGCCTCCGCGGTCTCGGCCGGTTTGTCCCAGTAGCCCTCGCACAACTGCGGTGAGCGGTAGACGACTTCACCCGGCGTGCCGTCCGGCACCTCCCGGCCCTCCTCGTCGACGACACGTGCCTCGACGAACAGGACGGGACGGCCGCAGGAGTCCATCCGGCCCTCGTGCTCGTCGGGTCCGAGGACGGTCGCGAGCGGGCCGATCTCGCTCTGCCCGAAGCAGTTGTAGAACGCGAGCCCCGGCAGCCGGGACCGCAGCCGCTCCAGGACCGGCACGGGCATGATCGACGCCCCGTAGTACGCCTTGCGCAGCGCGCCCAGGTCGCGGTCCGCGAACTCGGGGTGGTTCGAGAGGCCGATCCACACCGTGGGCGGTGCGAACAGGCTGTCGGCGCGCCCCGCCTCGACCAGGTCGAAGATCCGCACGGCGTCGGGCCCGTCGAGCAGGGTGTTCTCGGCGCCGACCGCCAGGTACGGCATGAGGAAGACGTGCATCTGCGCCGAGTGGTAGAGCGGCAGCGAGTGGACGGGCCGGTCGCTCGCCTTCAGGTCCAGGGCGGCGATCGCGGAGGCGTACTCGTGGACCAGGGCCCGGTGCGTCATCATCGCGCCCTTTGGCGACGCGGTGGTGCCCGAGGTGTAGAGCAGCTGCACCAGGTCGTCGGTGCCGGGCGGTTCCCCTTCGTACGCCGATGCCGCGGCGAGCCGCGTGAGCAGGGAGTCGTCCGCGTCGCGCAGCGCCAGGGACCGCACGCCGTCGGGCAGGCGGTCCGCGAGGTCCGGGTCGGCGAGGACGAGCGAGCTGCCCGACTGGCGGACGATGTAGGAGAGTTCGTCGCCGGTGAGGTTCTGGTTGACCGGCACGTGGACCAGGCCGGCCCGCGCGCAGGCGAGGAAGCCGATCAGGTACGCGTCGGAGTTGTGGGCGTAGGCGCCGACCCGGTCGCCGGGGGCCAGGTCCAGGTCGCGCAGGACGCGGGCCGCGCGTGAGACGGCGTCGTCGAGTTCCTGGTACGTCCATGACCGCTCGCCGTAGTGGAGCGCCGCGCGCGTCGGCGTGCGGCGCGCGCTGCGTGCGAGGACTCCGTCGACCGTGTTGCCGTGTGCACCCGTCATGGCGTGATCCTGTGCGCCGCGCGCCGCCCGGTCAAGGTCCTGAACAGGGTGCGTGGCGCGCGGAGCCCCGGCCCGCTCCGGCCATGGGGTCAGTCCTCGGCGAGCGCGTCCTCGTACGCCGTCAGCGTGCCGACGAACAGCTTCCGCTCGGCCGGTGTCAGGGGGGCGAGCGCCTTGCGCCAGGCGAGCGCGCCCCGGCCGAGCCAGCCGTCGATCGAGGTGCGGTGCGTGTCGGCGATGCTCAC
The DNA here is from genome assembly GCF_042740435.1 of Streptomyces sp. NPDC059002. NCBI lineage: Bacteria > Bacillati > Actinomycetota > Actinomycetes > Kitasatosporales > Streptomycetaceae > Streptomyces > Streptomyces sp. NPDC059002. The sequence continues at coordinate 254,934 of NZ_JBHYJI010000002.1, forward strand.
GATCTTCCGGCGGCGGTCGGCCGGGTCCTCCGCGCGCTCCAGGACGCCCTTCCGGCTCAGCTCCCCCACCATCAGGCTCACGGTCGTGGGCGCGACGCCGAGCCGCGCGGCGAGTTCGTTGACGCTGAGCGGTCCGTCGAACAACAGGTAGGCGAGGAGCGAGAGATGACGGGGTGCCAGTTCGAGCGACCGGAGCTCCTCGGGAATCGTGATCCGCTTGATGCGCCCGACCATGCGCGGCATGAGCAGCAGCAGCGTCCGGACGGCGTCGTCGACGTCGGGCCCGGGGCCTTCGTGGTTCCTGTCGCCGGTTGACACCCGGCACTCCCCTCAATAGCTTTGCCATCAAATCTTCTTTGCTTTCGAAGCAAAGGAGTCTGTGACGCCGATGCTATCGGAGAGGCCACACCCATGCCCCACGACGTCGAACGGTTCAACCGCCGGGTCATCGAGGAGTTCCGCGCGAACGGCGGCCGGGTCGGCGGGATGTTCGCCGACACGCCCCTCCTGCTCCTCACCACCACCGGGGCCCGCAGCGGCACACCCCGCACCAACCCCGCCGTCTACGCCCGCGACGGCGCCCGCCTGCTCGTCTTCGCCTCCAACGCGGGCGCCCCTGCGAACCCGGGCTGGTACCACAACCTCCTCGCCGCCTCCCGGTCCTTCGTCGAGATCGGCGACGGCAGCGGCGGCGTGGACCGCTTCCCCGTCACCGCGGAGCCGCTGCACGGCGAGGAGCGCGACGCCCAGTACCGCGCGCAGTGCGAGCGCGACCCGGCCTTCATCGCCTACCAGGAGGACACGCCGCGCACCATCCCCGTCGTCGCCCTGACCCGCCTCACCGTCGACGCCCCGGCACGGCACCGGGCCATCGCCGACCATCTGGTGCGCGTCCACGGCGAGTTGCGCCGCGAGCTCGCCGCCGTGCGCGAGGAGGTCGAGCAGCACCCCTCCGGCCTCCCGGCCCGCCCGCCCGCTCCCCTGGGCAGGCAGCTCACGCGGCACTGCCTCACGCTGTGCGGCGCGCTCCACGAACACCACACCAACGAGGACGGCGCCTTCAGCCGACTGGAGGGCCAGTACCCCGAGTTGGCCCCGGCGATCGCCCGCCTGCGCGACGAGCACAAGGTCGTGGCACGCGCCCTCACCGAACTGGAGACCCTCCTGACGACCCCGGACGCCGCCGTCGACCTCACCGCCGAACTCGACCGGCTCACCGCCGACCTGGAGGAGCACTTCGCGTACGAGGAGGAACAACTGCTGCCGTCGCTGTACGGAACAGGTGGCTGAACTCCCGTACACCCCAGGTCACATGGCGCGCTCGCACCCCTCCCAGTACGGTTCGCGCAGCCGCCGCTTGTACAGCTTGCCGTTCGGGTCGCGCGGCATCGCCTCGATGAAGTCGACGCTCTTGGGCCGCTTGTAGCCCGCGAGCCGCCGTTCGCAGTGGGCGAGGATCTCGGCGGCGAGCGCCTCGTCCGCCGCGCGGCCCTCGGCGACCTCGACGACGGCCTTGACCTCCTCGCCCCAGTCGTCGTGCGGGATCCCGAAGGCCGCGGCGTCCGCGACCGCGGGATGGGTGAGCAGCGCCGACTCGATCTCGGCCGGATAGATGTTGACCCCGCCCGAGATGATCATGTCGATCTTCCGGTCGCGCAGGAAGAGATAGCCGTCCTCGTCGAGGACGCCGAGGTCGCCGACGGTGAAGAAGTCGCCGATGCGGTTCTTCTTCGTCTTCGACTCGTCCCTGTGGTACGAGAATCCGCCCGTGGTCATCTTCATGTAGACGGTGCCCAGCTCGCCCGGCGGCACCTTGTTCCCGTCATCGTCGAAGACCGCCAACTCGCTGATGGGCCACGCCTTTCCGACGGTCCCCGGCTTCTTGAGCCAGTCCTCCGCGGTGGCGAAGGCGCCGCCGCCCTCACTGGCCGCGTAGTACTCCTCGACGCACTCGCCCCACCACTCGATCATCGCCCGCTTCACATGGTCGGGGCAGGGCGCGGCGCCGTGGATGGCGTGCCGCATCGAGGACACGTCGTACGCGGCCCGGGTCTTCTCCGGCAGCGCGAGCAGGCGGTGGAACTGGGTCGGCACCATGTGGGTGTGCGTGCAGGCGTGGGTGTCGATGAGGCGCAGCATCTCCTCGGGCGTCCACTTGTCCATCAGGACCAGCGGATGGCCTATGTGCAGGGCCGCGCCCGCGAATTGGAGGACGGCCGTGTGGTAGAGCGGCGAGCAGACCAGGTGGACGTTCCCGTCGAACGGCCTGATCCCGAAGATGCCGAGGAAGCCGCCGAGGTAGGACTCCTCGGGGAGCTTGCCGGACAGCGGGCGGCGGATGCCGCGCGGGCGCCCTGTCGTGCCCGACGTGTAGTTCATGACCCAGCCGAGGGTGCGGTTCGCGGGAGCCGACTCCGGCTGCCCTTCGAGGAGTTGGGCGTAAGGGCGGAAGCCCGGCACCTCCCCCACCGCATGGCGGTGCGTGGCGGGAAGGCCCGCCTCGTCGGCCGCCGCGACCGCCGCTTCCGCGAATTTCTCGTGGGCGATGAGCACCTTGGCGCCCGAGTCGGAGACGATCCACGCGATCTCGGGTCCGACCAGATGGTGGTTGACCGGGACGAGATAGAACCCGGCCTGGGACGCGGCGAGATACGCGGTGAGGAACTCCACGCCGTTGGGCAGGACGACGGCGAACGCGTCGCCGCGCTCCAGGCCCGCGGCGCGCAGCCCGTGCACCAACTGGTTGACGACGGCGTGCAGTCGGCCCGCCGTCCACTCCTCGCCGTCCGGTGCGACGAGGACGGTGCGGCCCGGGTCGGCCGCGGCCTGGGCCCAGAAGCCGTTGGGGGGTGTGCTCATGACTGGCTGCCCCTTCCCGCGATGCGGTTGACGCGGTCGACGGCCCGCTCGAAGCCGCGCGTCAGATCGTCGAAGACGGCCTGGACGCTCCGTTCGGAGTTCATCCGGCCGACGATCTGACCGACCGGGGTGCCGAGCAGCTCCTGCACCTCGTACTTCTGGATGCGGGACACGGCCTCGGCGACGAGCAGCCCCTGGAGGGGCATCGGCAGCGTTCCCGGGCCCTGCGGGTCGTCCCAGGCGTCGGTCCACTGCGTACGCAACTGGCGTGCGGGCTTGCCGGTCAGGGCGCGGGAGCGGACCGTGTCGCCGGACCCCGCGGCGAGGAGTTTCCTGGTGAGCGCGGGCGAGTGCAGATCGGCCTCCGTGGTGGTGAGCCACAGGGAGCCGAGCCAGACGCCCTGCGCGCCCAGCGCGAGCGCGGCGGCGATCTGCTCGCCGCTGCCGATGCCTCCCGCGGCGAGCACCGGCAGGGGCGCGACCGACTCGACGGCCTCGGGGGTGAGCACCATGGAGGCGATCTCGCCGGTGTGGCCGCCCGCCTCGTACCCCTGGGCGACGACGATGTCGATGCCCGCTTCCGCGTGCTTGCGCGCGTGCCGGGCGCTGCCCGCGAGGGCGGCAACGAGGACGTCGTGGTCGTGGGCCCGCTTGATCACGTCGGCCGGGGGTGATCCGAGCGCGTTGGCGAGGAGTCTGATCGGGTAGTCGAAGGCGACGTCGAGCTGGTTGCGGGCGACCTGCTCCATCCAGCCGGTGATGCGCCAGCCGGACGCCTCGCCCTCGGCGAGTTCGGGCACGCCGTGCTTGGCGAGGGTGTCCCTGACGAACTGCCGGTGGCCCTCGGGGATCATCGCCTCGACGTCGGCCTCGCTCACCCCCTCGACCTTCTTGGCGGGCATGACGACATCGAGCCCGTAGGGCTGTCCTTCGACGTGCTCCTGCATCCAGTCGAGATCCCTGGCCAGTTCGTCGGGCGCCGTGTAGCGGACCGCGCCGAGCACCCCGAACCCGCCCGCCCTGCTGATGGCGGCGGCCACCGCGGGGAAGGGCGTGAAACCGAAGATGGCGTGCTCGACTCCCAGTTTCTTGCTCAACTCCGTCTGCATGGCCGCAGGATGCCGCAGCCGCCGTGCCGAGGGAAGAGATTTTCTGATGCAGTGTCAGATTCTTTGGGCCGCCGGGACCGGCACCCCCATCCGCACCGAAATCGCCGTCGTCTGACCGCCTGGTCAGTTGTCTGATCGATCGGTTAGTGTGGCCGCACCTACTCAGGGAGGACGGCTACATGGAACGCACGACATGCTGCGTGGTGGGCGGCGGCCCGGCCGGCATGATGCTCGGTCTGCTCCTCGCCAGGGCCGGGATCGAGGTGACCGTCCTGGAGAAGCACGGCGACTTCCTGCGCGACTTCCGCGGCGACACCGTCCACCCGTCGACCCTGCGCCTGCTCGACGAACTCGGCCTCGGTGAACGCTTCGCGCGCCTGCCCGTACGCGAACTGCGTGACATGCGGATGCGCATCGACGACACGACGGTCGTCGCGGGCGACCTGCGGCACATCCCCGGACGGCACAAGTACATCGCCATGGTCCCCCAGTGGGACTTCCTCGACCTGCTCGCGGGCGCGGCCGCCGACGAGCCCTCGTTCACGCTGCGCATGCGGACCGCGGCGACCGGACTGCGCACGGACGACTCCGGGCGGATCACCGGCGTGCACCACGTCGACGAGGACGGCACGCCCGGCGAACTCGCCGCCGACCTGACCGTGGCCTGCGACGGCCGCGACTCACTGGTCCGCGCCGCGGCCGGGCTCACCCCCGTCGCGTACGACGTGCCCATCGACGTATGGCAGGTCCGCGTGCCCGCGCCGCGCGAACAACTGGGGCGCGGGCGCGTCTTCATGAGCATCCGCGACGGCCAGGTCGCCGCCACCATGGACCGCGGCGACTACTACCAGACCTCCTACCTCATCAAGAAGGGCACCGACGCGGAACTGCGCGCCCACGACATCGGCTGGTTCCGCGACCGGCTCGGCGCGCTCCTCGACTGGGACAGGGACGCCCTGACGGAGATCCGCTCCTGGGACGACGTGAAGTTCCTCGACGTCACGATGGGACGGCTGACCCGCTGGCACCGCGATGGCCTGCTGTGCATCGGCGACGCGGCACACACCATGTCCCCCGTCGGCGGCGTCGGCGTCAACCTCGCGGTGCAGGACGCCGTCGCCGCGGCACGCATCCTCGCCGAACCGCTGCGCCGCGGCCGGGTCGGCGTACGCGATCTGGAACGGGTACAGAAGCGCCGCTGGCTGCCGATGGCCCTGACCCAGCGTCAGCAGCGCGGCGAACACGACATGCTGCTGCGCCCCGCGCTCGACGGAACGCTCAGCGGGGACCGGCTGCCCGTGCCCCTGCGGATGCTCCGCAGCGTGCCCGCGCTGCGGACGGTGACGGGCTATCTGGGCGGCGTGGGCATACGGCCCGAACGCGCACCGGAGTTCGCCCGGCGCTGAGCCGGAGTCCCGGATGCGGGCGTGGTTCGAGCACCCCGGAACATGCGCTAAGGTTGATCTTGCACCCGCACCCGGAACTCCCGGACACGGGCCCGGCGTTGGTCGTCCAAGGAAAGACGCCCCGCTTCCTGCGGGGAAATGCAGGCGCAAGGCCTGCCCAGCGCTCCACACAAGCCCCGGACTCCGCAATGGAGTCCGGGGTTCTTCGTCTCTGTCGAATAGATCTCTTGTCCTGGGTACTGCTCTTGCCCCTGGCCGGAAAGCACTGCCCGGCCCGGAAATATGGACCTGGGTCACCTGGCCTTCCGGGTCGAGGGACGAGGGCTCCGCTGAGAAGGAGAGCGAGCAACACGGCCAGGGCCAGCACGACTTGAGGGCTGCGCGACGCACGTCCCGGCTCGTCGCCTCCGGCGAGGGCGGGTACTTGGTGAAGCAGGTCGGCGGATCGTGCGCGTGCGCGTCGGACTCGAATCCCGCGGTCCGGCAGGCGCCGCTCGCCGCCATGGTGAACGCGCCCGTGCCCAGCGTCCGGACGATGACGTCGACGGGCAGCGCCCCACGAAGCAGAACAGGGCGACGTCGGCGGCGTCGGCGAAGAGCTCCATCAGCCGGTCGGGCACTTCGCCGCGGCGGGGTACGTTGCGCAGCTCCTGACACGTTCGGCTGGCCAGCCGCACAACGGGCCCGTCAACAGCTCCGCCATCCGCTGGAAGCTGTTGCCCGCGCCGGGCCCCGCGGCCCCCGGGGCGACCGCGACCTCGACGTTGGTCCTGTCCCGCAACCAGTCGCGCAAAGAGGGGAGTTGCGACTGGTCGGAAACCGTCGGTGCGATCCCGTTCCCCGGGGAGCCACGTTCGCTGTGCGGAACAACTCACCCCTCATCAGCATCAGTTACTGGACCGGACATGCTCTCAGAGAAGCGCGGGTCCTTGAAAGATGCTCTGATGCAGACCAATTGAGCGGGATCAATTGGGGGGCGAGAGACCGGCACAGCGGATCAGGGGGCCGGTTCAGCGGATGTTGACGTCGATGCAGGCGTAGAACGCGTTGGCCGTGTCGCCGATGTTCCACACGGCGAGGACCTTGTGCCTGCCGGTGGCACTGCCGAGGTCGACCTGGTGGGAGACGGTCGCCGGGGGCTGCTGGTTGTGGCCGTCGATGGTGGCTACCTTCGTGCCGTCGACGAAGTACTCGTAGTTCGCCGTCCGGTGCCGGGCGGTGAACGTCCAGGTGAAGGTCTGGGTCCTGCTGACGTCGCTGACCCGCCAGCCCTTACTGTCGTCGTCGAGATCCCGGAACCTGGCGTTGCCGCCGCTGCAACTGCGCAGCCCCTTGGGGCCCTCCACGCTCTGCGGTTCCCACTTGATCTCGCCGCACTGCACCGTGCCCGCGGCGCACTGCGCCTGACGGCTCGGGGGCGAATTGACGTAGCCGTGCGCGCTGGCCGAACCGGTCGGCAGGGTGAGGGCCAGTACCGGCGCGAGACCGGCGCCGATCGCGGCGGCCACCTTCCGCTTCTTGTCCATACCTACTCCTTCACGGCATTGCGTCATGGGGGTGCGTGCGGCGTGAAGTGCTACCGTCGATTAGTCCAGACCATAGACTTTGGCAAGGCACGGTCAAGGCCGGTTTCGGGCCACGCCTGCTTCAGGCGCGCTTCTCGATCGCGTACAGCGTGAACGTCTCCAGTTCGTCCGCCGCCGCGTCCAGATCCAGGTCCGGGTGGACGAGCCAGTGGCCGATCACCCCGTCGATCGCGCCGCCGATCGCGAGGGCCACCGTCGGCGGGTCGAACTCCCGGAGCGCGCCCGCCCGTTGACCCGCCGCGAGGAGATCGGCGAGGGTGTTCCAGCGGCCCGCGGTGTCATGGCCGCCGGGGTTCTTGAGCCGGGTGCCGTCCGCGTCGTCGAGGAGCATCTCGGTGATGACACGGACGTGGCGGCGGTTGTCCCGCTGGTAGCCGACCATCGCGCGGACATAGGCGACGACGGCCGCGTGCGGGTCCGGCGCGGCGGCCACCTTCTCCTCGACGTACGAGGTGAAGCGCTCCAGGACGTACGAGAGGGTGGCCCGGGTCAGATTGTCCTTGGACGAGAAGTGGTAGAGCACCGCCGCCTTCGACAGGCCGGCACGCTCGGCGATCGCCGCGAGGGACGTCGCGGGGAAGCCCTTGGTGGAGATCAGGTCGATGGTGCACTCGATGAGCTGACCGCGGCGGGCCTGCTCGGTGAAGGTCGGTGTGCCGTCACCTCGGCGGGATGTCATCGTTGCGTCCCCCTCTCATGCCGCGCCGGTGATCGACAACCGACCGTACACCAGCGGTTATGCGCCCATCGCGGCCATGGCGGCGTTGTGCCCGGGGATGCCGCTGACGCCTCCGCCGCGCACCGCGCCCGCGCCGCACAGCAGGACGTTGGCGTGCCCGGTCTCGACGCCCCAGCGCCCGGTGTCCTCCTGGGCGTGGGGGAAGGCGAGGTCGCGGTGGAAGATGTTGCCGCCGGGCAGCCCGAGGTCGCGCTCCAGGTCGAGCGGGGTCTTCGCCTCGATGCAGGGGCGGCCCTCCGCGTCGAGCGCCAGACAGTCGGCGATCGGTTCGGCGAGGTGCTGGTCCAGCTGGGCGAGGGTCGACTTGAGCAGCTCGGCGCGCACGGCGTCGTGGTCGTGCGCGAAGAGCCTGGCCGGTGTGTGCAGGCCGAAGAGCGTGAGGGTCTGGTAGCCGCGCTCCACCAGGGCGGGGGCGAGGATCGTCGGGTCGGTGAGCGAGTGGCAGTAGATCTCGGAGGGCGGCGCGGCGGGCGGCGCACCGGCGGCCGCCTGGCTGTACGCGGCCGCCAACGCCTCGTACCCCTCGCCGATGTGGCAGGTCCCGGCGAACGCCTCGCGCGGGTCGACGGAGGTGTCGCGCAGTCGCGGCAGCCGCTTGAGCAGCATGTTCACCTTGAGCTGCGCGCCTTCGGCGGGCGGCGGCGGTGCATCGCCCAGGAGCGCGGCGAGGGCCTGCGGGGACGCGTTGACCAGGACGTGCCGGGCCGCGACGGTGTGCTCGCCGCCGGCCGTCGCGTACGTCACCTCGGCGCGCTGTCCGTCGGTCGCGATCCGGGTGGCCTCGCATCCGGTGCGGATCCGGGTGCCCGCGGCGCGCGCGGCGGCGGCGAGCGCGCCGGTGAGGGCGCCCATGCCGCCGACCGGCACGTTCCAGTCGCCGGTGCCGCCGCCGATGACGTGGTAGAGGAAGCAGCGGTTCTGCCGCAGGGACGGGTCGTGGGCGTCGGCGAAGGTGCCGATGAGGGCGTCGGTGAGGACGACGCCGCGCACCAGGTCGTCGGCGAAGCGCTGCTCGATCGCCGCGCCGATGGGTTCTTCGAAGAGGGTGCGCCAGGCGGTGTCGTCGTCGACGCGGGCGCGCAGTTCGGCGCGCGTGGGCAGGGGTTCGGTGAGCGTGGGGAAGACGCTGCGGGCGACCCGTCCGGTCATGGCGTAGAAGGCCCGCCATGCCTCGTACTCGCCGGTGTCGCCGGTGAGCCGGGCGAAGGCCTGCCGGGTGCGGGCCTCGCCGCCGCCGACGAGCAGTCCGGTGGGGCGGCCCGCGCGCTCGGTGGGGGTGTAGGAGGAGACGGTGCGCGTACGCACCCTGAAGTCGAGGTCGAGGTCCCTGACGATCTTCTTCGGGAGGAGGCTGACCAGGTACGAGTAGCGGGAGAGCCGCGCGTCGACCCCGGGGAAGGGCCGGCTGGACACGGCGGCGCCCCCGGTGTCCGCGAGCCGCTCCAGGAGCAGCACGGACCGCCCGGCGCGGGCGAGATAGGCGGCGGCGACGAGACCGTTGTGACCACCGCCGACGATGACGGCGTCGTACACATCGCGATCAGGCATGACTCTTCCTAGCACGGGCCCGGCGGTTGCGGCCCCGCCCGTCGCGGACAGGCGCGCCGCGCCGGGGCGGGCCGGTCAGTGGCCGCCGGAGGCCCGCTGCTGGCGCAGCACCGCCACCCTGCGGTACAGCTCGACGGCCTCGGTGCCGCGGCCCAGTTGCTCCAGGCAGTGGGCCTCGTCGTTGCGGCTGGCCAGGGCGTCGGGGTGGTCGGCGCCCAGGACCTGTTCGCGGGCGGCGGCCACCCTGCGGTACTCGGTGAGGGCGTCGGCCCAGCGGCCGAGCCAGCCGAGGCCGACGGCGACCTCGCGGCGGCTGACCAGGGTGTCCGGGTGGTCGGCGCCCAGGACGCGCTCGCGGATGGCGCACACGTCGCGGGCCTCCGCGAGTGCCTCCTCCCAGCGGCCCTGCCGGCCGAGGTTCACGCCGAGGCCGTGCCGGGCGCGCAGCGTCTCGGGGTCGGCGGGGCCGTTCACGCGGGTGCGGTCGTCGATCAGGTCGCGGTAGAGCTCCAGGGCCTCGCCGCTGCGGCCGAGCCTGCCGAGGCTGATGCCGACCTCGTAGCGGGCGGCGAGCGTGTCGGAGTGGTCGGCGCCGAGGGCCCGCACCCGGGCGTCGGCGACCTCGCGGTAGGTCTGCAGGGCCTCCGGCCAGCGCCCCAACTGGCCCAGCGCGTACGCCACTTCGTACCGCGTGACGAGCGTGTCGGGGTGGGTGGGGCCGAGCACCCGCGCGCGGGCGGCCGCTACCTCCTCGGCGAGCCGGTAGGAGTCCTCCAGGCGGCCGAGGCGGCTCAGGTTGTAGGCGAGGTTGTGGCGGCAGCGCAGGGTGTCCGGGTGGTCGGGGCCCGCCGTGCGCTCCCGTACGGAGAGCACCGCGGTGTACGCCTGGTGCGCCTCGAAGTGCCGCCCCAACTGGCCCAGCACGTACGCCATTTCCTGCCGGGCGGCGAGCGTGTCCGGGTGCTCGGCCCCCAGGGAGCGCTCCCGCCCCTGCGCGACGCGGCCGTACTCGCGCAGCGCGTCGGCGGCGCGACCCGTGCGGCTGAGCGTGAAGCCCACTTCGTAGCGGCTGGCGAGTGTGTCGGGGTGGTCGGGGCCGAGGGCGTGCTCCCGCTCGGCGGCGACGGCGCGGTGCACCTCGCCCGCCTCGGCCCAGCGGCCCAGCCTGCCGAGGCTCAGTCCGGCGTTGTGTCTGCCGGTGAGGGTGGCGATCAACTCCGGTGACGGCGTGGGCCGTTCGGGCTCACCGGGAGCCGCGGTGCGGCGCGCGTCGGTGCGCGGGATCCACTCGCCGGTCAGGCCCGCCGCCGCGTCGGGCGGCGTGGTGCGCAGCGCGGACGCGCCGCTCGCCTTGTGCCCGGTGGTCATGCCGCGGGTCCAGGAGGGCAGGCGCGGCTCGTGGGACGGCGGCTGTTCGTGGCGCCGCACGGGCGGGGTGGTGACGACGGTGGGGACGTACGAGCGCGAAGTGCGGCCCATGGTGATGCGGCGGCCGAGATCGCGCGCGTCGTGCGGCCGGTCGGCGGGCTCCTTGGCGAGCAGGTCGAGCACGACCCGCTCGAAGTACTCGGGCAGTTCGCCGCGGTGGCGGCGCGGCGGCTCGGGCGCGGTGTCGCGGTGCCCGACGAGGACGGCCCAGGCGTCCTCCAGGTCGAAGGGCGGGGCGCCGGTGGCGATCTCGTAGAGCACACAGCCCAGGGAGTACAGGTCGCTGCGCTGGTCGACGGGGTCGCCGCTGATCTGCTCGGGCGACATGTAGTGCGGGGTGCCCATGGCGATGCCGGTGCCGGTCAGGCGCGAGGTGAAGCCGATGTCGGCGCCGAGCCTCGCGATGCCGAAGTCGCAGATCTTCACCGTGCCGTCGGAGAGCCGCATGATGTTCGCGGGCTTCAAGTCCCGGTGCACGATGCCCTGTTCATGGGTGTACGCGAGGGCGGACGCGACCTGCTCGGCGATCTCCACGACGTCGTCGACGGGCAGCGGATGCTGTTTGTTGTCCTCCAGGAGCTGGCTGAGATTGCGCCCTTCGAGCAGCTCCATCACCAGATACAGCACGCCGTCGTACTCGCCGAAGTCGTGCACGACCGTGACGCCGCGGTGCTGGAGCGCGGCCGCGACCCGGGCCTCGCGCCGGAAGCGTTCGCGCAGCACGCGGGTGAAGGACTGGTCGTGCTGGTGCCCCATCGGTTTGAGGCACTTGACGGCGACCCTGCGGCCGAGCGACTCATCGCGCGCCCGCCACACCTCGCCCATGCCGCCGCGCCCGATCAGATCCAGCAACCGGTACCGGCCGTGGATCAGCCTGGTGTCCGCCATCTCGCGCTGTCGCCCCCGTTGCCTCGCTGCGCCCTCCCCGGCCCGTCCAGTATGGCGTCCCGTCTGTCGAGTTTGTACGGTACCGGGCGGCTGCCCGGTCCGAGCCGGGCCATGGCCCGCAGGATGTGTTTGGGCGGCAGTTGCCAGCGCACACGCGCGGGAATGGTGCGCAGGGCGGTGCCGGTGAGTTCCAGGCGGCGGGTCACCGTCGCGGGCCGCGGGGCGGGCCTGCCGTACAGCTCGTGGGCGTATGGAGGCAGGGCGGCGTAGGCCAGATCGGCCACGCGCCGCCACAGCAGGGCGCGCGCGGGAACGAGGAGGGGGTGGGTCGGCGGCCGCCGCAGGAAGTCGTCGACGGCGCGAGCCCCCGGCCCCGCGGCGAGTTCGGGCCGCACCTTCTCGAAGTACGCGGCGAGTTCGGCCGTCGACGCGGGGACGTCGGCGGGGTCGAGGCCGACCAGGCGGGCGCTCTCCCGGTGTTCGGCGACGTACCGGTCGGCCAGCGCGCCGGTGAGGCGGAACCCGGAGCGGCGTACGACATGGAGATAGGAGTCGATCTCCGCGCAGTGCACCCAGAGCAGCAGCTCCGGCTCGTCGACGCCGTACCGCTCCCCCGTGTCCGGGTCGGTGGCCTTGAGCATCGTATGGATCTTGCGGACGCGGGCCCCCGCCCGCTCGGCGGCCTCGGTGGTCCCGTACGTGGTGGTGCCGACGAAGCCCGCGGTGCGCATCAGGCGGCCCCAGGCGTCCTTGCGGAAGTCGGAGTTCTGCATGACGCCGCGGACCGCGCGCGGATGCAGGGCCTGGAGGTAGAGGGCGCGTATCCCGGCGATCCACATCATCGGGTCCGCGTGGGCCTGCCAGGTCACGGAGCACGGTCCGAAGAGCCCGGGGTCGGCGTCGGTTCCTGCCATGGTGCGCGCGCCTCCTCTCCTGACTGCCGGTCAAGGCCAGGTTAGCCGCGGAAGCGTGGCATCCCCAGAGCGGTGCCGGGCCGACCCCGGGGTCGCGTGGCACGTGATGTCGCGGTCCGGCAGTCTGCCCGTGGCGAGGTAGCCGAGGGCGGCGTTCTCGGCGCAGGCGTTGCGGGTGTCGCTGAACACCACTCCGTGGCCCTCTCCCTCGTCGACGGTGACCATGCGGGAGCCCTTGAGGGCGCGGTGCATGGCGCGTGCGCCGGACAGCGGTGTCTGCGGGTCCCATTCGTTCTGCACGATCAGCGACGTGACGTCGTTGTGCACCGTGGTGGCGGGCTCGGCGCCCCTCGGCCAGTAGGCGCAGGGGACGATGGAGGCGGCGAAGTCGCCGTACAGGGGATGGCGGGCCGCGTCGCGGAAGGCGTCGCGGCGGTAGACGCCGGGGTCGCGCGGCCAGGGGGCGTCGGCGCAGAGCACGGCCGTCTGGCTGGCGATCTCGTTCTCGCCCGGCTCCTCGGCGGGCAGCCCCGGCACGTGCTCGCCGTCGGCGGCCTTCTTGAGCATCGCCACGGCCTCCGCTCCCTTGCGCACGCTGTACAACTCCGGCCGCAGCAGGTCGCGTACGGCGGGTCCGTCGAGTGTCGCGTCGCCGAAGACGATCGGTTCCTCGTCGGCCCGCGCGACGAGCCCCCAGAAGGTCCTGCCGACCTCGGCCGGGGAGCTGCCGAGGTGATACGTACGGTCCTGGCCCGCGGTCCACTTCGTCCACCGCTGGAAGGCCCGCTCGCCCTCGGGACCCCAGATGCGGAACATGCCGCGCCACAGGCGGCCCGGGTCGACGGCGCTGTCGAGCACGAACCGGTCGGCTCGGTGCGGGAAGAGCTGGAGGTAGACGGCGCCGAGCGCGGTGCCGTACGAGATGCCGAAGTACGTCAGCTTCCGCTCGCCCAGGGCCGCGCGCATGACGTCCAGGTCGCGGGCGGTGTTGCGGGTGCTGTTGTGCGGCAGCCGTTCACCGGCCGCGGCACGGCACTTGTCGGCGAACGTCTTGGCCCACGCCTCGTTCCGCGCCGCGTCGGCGGCGTCGCGGGTGACGCGCGGATAGGGCAGCTCGTCGGGGGTGAGCCCGCAGCTGACGGGGGTGCTCCTGCCGACTCCGCGCGGGTCGAAGCCGACCATGTCGTACTGGTCGAGCAGGGCCTTCGGCAGCGCGTCGGCGGCCTCGAGCGGCAGGTCGAGTCCCGGTCCGCCGGGCCCGCCCGGGTTGATGGTGAGGATGCCGCGCCGCTTGTCGGGATCGCTCGTCCTGATCCGGGAGATCGCCACGTCGATCCGCCTGCCTTCGGGCGCGCGGTAGTCGAGGGGCACCTTCAGGGTCGCGCACTGGAACGCGGCGGGCTTGTCGGGGGCGCACCGCTCCCAGGTGAGTTTCTGCCGCGTGTACGGGGCCAACCGGTCGGCGGCCGGGGCGTCTTGGGAGGCGGCGGCCGTCCGTCTGGTGACGGCGGAGGCCGACCCGCCCGCGATCCCCGGCGCGAGCCCGGCGACGACCCCCAGCGCGATCAGCGGCACCAGGCGCCGCCGGTGGGCGAAGTGCTGCACGTGACGCTCCTTCTGTTCGGTTTTGGGTACCGACCAGTTGGACGCGGCACGGGCCTGTTTGCCTCCCCCGGGGCACGGGCGAAAGGTGTGCGCGACTGGTTCACCTGCGGACGCGCGGCATCCCCAGGCCGATCCAGGAGATGATTTCGCGCTGGATCTCGTTGTTGCCGCCGCCGAAGGTGAAGATCACCGCCGACCGGTAGCCGCGCTCGAGTTCGCCATGGAGGACCGCGCCCGCGGAGCCCTCCTTCAGGGCGCCGGCCGAGCCGACGATCTCCATGAGCCAGGCGTAGGCGTCGCGGCGGGCCTCGGAGCCGTAGACCTTGACGGCGGAGGCGTCCTGGGGGGTGAGGGTGCCTTCCTGGACGGCGTTCACCATCTGCCAGTTGAGGAGCTTCATCGCGTCGAGCCGGGTGTGGGTCCTGGCGAGGCGCTGGCGCACCCAGTTCAGGTCGATGACGCGGCGGCCGTCGGCGAGCTTGGTGTCCATCGCCCAGCGCTGCACGTCGTGCAGGGCGCGGATGGCCATGGTGCCGTGGGCGGCGAGGGTGACGCGTTCGTGGTTGAGCTGGTTGGTGATGAGCCGCCAGCCCTTGTTCTCCTCGCCGACGCGGCGGGACACCGGGACGCGGATGTTCTCGTAGTAGCTCGCGGTGGTGTCGTGCGAGGCGAGGGTGTTGATGAGGGTGCAGGAGTATCCGGGGTCGCTCGTCGGCACGAGGAGCATGGTGATGCCCTTGTGCAGCGGGACGCCTTCCTCGGGGGTCGCGGTGCGCACGGCGAGCCAGACCCAGTCGGCCGTGTCGCCGTTGGTCGTCCAGATCTTCTGCCCGTTGACCGTGTAGTGGCCGGTGGCCTCGTCGCCCTCGCGTACGGCCTTGGTCTTGAGGGCGGCGAGGTCGGTGCCCGCGTCCGGTTCGCTGTAGCCGATGGCGAAGTCGAGTTCGCCGGAGAGGATCCTCGGCAGGAAGTAGCTCTTCTGCTCCTCCGTGCCGAACTGCATGATCGTCGGGCCGACGGTGTTCAGTGCCATGAGCGGCAGCGGCACGCCCGCCTGTGCCGCCTCGTCGAAGAAGATGAACTGCTCCATGGGTGAGAGCCCGCGCCCGCCGTACTCCTTGGGCCAGCCGACGCCGAGCCAGCCGTCCGTGCCGAGGCGGCGGACCGTCTCCCGGTAGAACCGCTTCTGGGCGGCGGGATCACCGTACCGGGCATAGACGTTGTCCGGCACCAGCTCGGCGAAGTAGGCACGCAGCTCGGTGCGCAACCGCTGCTGCTCAGGCGTGTATTCGAGGTGCACGGCCCCTCCAGGCTCAGACTGGCTCACTCGGTCCCGGACTTGACGGCGCACACAGTAGAACGCGTTCCAGTAATAGGGAATGGCGTCGACGCGGCGAGTGACGGGGGCGGGCCCCACCCATGGGGCGGCCGGCCTACCGCGACGCGACGGACGCCACCCAGTCGTCGACGGGGACGATGTCCGCCCAGCGCGGGAACAGCTTCTCGATCAGGAACCGGTGCACCTCGGGATCGGTGTCGAGGCAGGCGTCCGGCAGGACGGTCAGGGCGAGGTCCAGGTCGGTGGCCTGGAGCGCGGTGTGCAGGACCACGCCGCTGGTCGCGATGCCCGTCAGGACGAGGCCCTCGATGCCGCGGGCGCGCAGCACGAGGTCGAGGTCACTGCCCGAGAAGGCGCTGCCCCGCCTCTTGGTGACCACGATGTCGCCCTCCCTGGGCGCGACGTCGTCATGTATCCCGGTCCCGTGCGCCCCCTCGGCGAACAGGCCGTCGCGCACCGCGGCGGTGAGCACCTTGTTGCGCTCGCTGACATCGGGAATGTCCGGCCGCACCGCGATGACCACGTAGATCACGGGGATGCCCGCGGCCCGGGCCCCCTCGATCGCCTTGCCCAGACGGGACAGATAGCCGGATCCGTCGTCGGCGATGTCCACGATGTCCCGCTGGACGTCCATCACGAGAAGGGCGTTGTGCACCATGTTCGCGGTCCTTTCCCCATCGGCTCGCTCCCGGCGGCATTGCCGGGGGCGTCACCGGAGGCTAGCCCGCGCGGTGCCTCAGCCCAGGGTCGCCAGGAACACGTCGCATGCCCGCACGCAGCGGCGGCACGCCTCCACGCAGCGGTCGGCGGGGGTCCGCAGGTCGCAGAGGCTCGCACACTGGAAGCAGACGGCACGGCACCATTCGACCTGTATGCGGACCCGCTGCTCGTCCTGGTCGCTCTGTTCGGAGAGCACGCGCGCCGTCGCGTCGCACACGTCCGCACAGACCGAGTTGAGGCGGGGCATGGCTCCGGGGTCGGCGGGCCCCTGGCGCGCGGCGCAGGTGCGGACGCACTCGTCGCAGGCCTGGGCGCAGGCGAAGCGGTCCTCCAAGTAGCGGACGAGGTCCTCGTGGCGGGCCTCCTGAAGGCCGTCCCCACGGGGCTCCGGCGCGCTTCTCGGTGGTGCGGCGATGTCGGTGCCGACGTCGCGGGGCGTGGCCGGCAGGGCCGGCGAGGACGGTGTGAAAGTCACGGAACCCCTCCCTTCGACACCTCTCGGGTAGCCGTCGCACCATGGCTCAAACCCGCACCCGCCCCGGCCTGCCCGTCCGGCGCGGTAGAACGGCCGGATGACCACGCACCAAGGAAGCCGCGCCGTGCCGACCGCGCAGATCGGGAACCGTCATCCGCTGTCCCTGGTCCTCATCACGCTGACCGCGGTCAGCGGTCTCGTGGACGCCATCTGCTACCTCGGCCTCGGCCACGTGTTCACCGCCAACATGACGGGAAACGTCGTCGTCATCGGCTTCGCCCTGGCCGGTGCGCCGGGGTTCTCGGTCACCGGTTCGCTGGTGTCGCTCGCCGCGTTCCTGGCCGGCGCCGTGGCGGCAGGGCGGCTCGCGCGCGCCTTCCGGGGCGGACACCGGGTTCCGTGGGTGCGCGCCGCGGTGTGGGGCGAGGCCGTGCTGCTCGGCATCGCGACCGCCGTCGCGTTCGCGGCCGACGGCAGGCCGCCGTATCCGGTGATCGCCCTGGTCGCGCTGGCGATGGGGCTGCGCAACGGCACGGTGGGCAAGCTGGCCGTGCCGGACATGACCACGACCGTGCTCACCCGCACGCTGGCCGCCCTCGCCGCGGAGTCCCGGCTCGCGGGCGGTACCGACGCCCGGGCGGTGCGCCGGACCGTCGCCGTGGTCGCGATGCTCGCGGGCGCGGTCCCCGGTGCGTGGCTCGTCCTCCATCACGGCATCGGCGTGCCCCTGCTCCTGAGTACGGCGATCGTCACCGCGACGGCCGTGGGCTACCGCGAAGGGGACTGACTCAACTCCCGGAAATCATCGCGCTTTAGACAATGTCTCGGTTTGGTCTCGGTCCCGTAAGGCGCTGAACGAGGCGGCGCCCGGCGCCCGTACTCACGCTTCGAACGCACGAGTTGGGCAGCGTCGACAACCGAGGAGATCCCGATGACCAGCACGCCCGCCACCGACGGCACGACCGGCACGACCTCCAAGTACCGCAGGAACGCCACCCTGTTCGCGTCCTTCGCGGCCGCGGGAGCCCTGCTGCTGTCCGCCTGCGGCGGCGGTGACGACACCGACTCCGGCGCCAAGTCCGCGGACTCCGGGGCCACTTCGTCGGCCACCGAGCAGGCCGCCGACTCCGGCTCCATGGACCTCGCCTTCAAGTCCGGTACGGCGAAGCAGAACAGCGCGCCCAAGAACACCGGGGACTGGGCCAACCCGCCGGGCAAGCCCGCGGCGAAGCCCGTGCAGCGCAAGTGGGTCCAGCTCTCCGCGAGCCGCGCAGGCAACCTCGACCCGGTCGTCGTCAACGGCTCCGGCTTCACCCTCTACCGCTTCGACAAGGACACCGCCTCACCGTCCCGGTCCAACTGCAACGGCGCCTGCGCCACCACCTGGCCGCCCGTGCTCGTGAACCCCGGCGGCAAGATCTTCGTCGACGGGGTGGAGCCGTCGGCCGTCGGCGTCATCACCCGGGCCGACGGCACCCACCAGGTCACCATCGGCGGCTGGCCGGTCTACCGCTTCAGCAAGGACGTCAGGCCCGGCGACACCAACGGCCAGGGCGTGGGCGGCACTTGGTTCGGCGTCCGGCCCGACGGCCAGAAGTCGGGGCAGCCCGCGGGCCAGGACGACGCCGCGTCCGATCAGGCACAGCAGGCGCCCGCCACCAGCGCCGTCCTCTTCGACGACGCCAACTTCTCGGACAACGGTCCCGCCCAGGGCGTCGCGGGCAAGGGCTGCCAGAACGTCGCCCGGCCCAAGGTGGCCTCGTCCATCTCCATGAGCGGGTCGGCGAAGATCTGGTCGGGCCGCGGCTGCACCGGTGAGTCCAAGGTCATCAACGGCGATGTGGCGGACCTGGCCACGATCGGCTTCGACAACAAGATCAGCTCCGTGAAGTTCGGCTGATCCAGCAGAGCCAGGCGGGCGCGGTGACATCCGGCCTCAGCCGCTCGGCCGGTCACCCGCCGCGCCCGCCTTCTCCGGTGCGTCCCCCGCGCACCGCCCCGTGCCCACCCCGGCCCGTCCCTGCCGGGGTGGGCACACCCCTGCGTACTCCTCTGAAGGCCCCTCATGTCCCGTGCCGGGCCCGCCCCTTGAGGTGGATCATCGCCACCGAGCGGGGCACGGCCGCACCGTCTTCGGGTACGGCCGAGAAGGCGAGCCGGTGATCGACCCGACGCCGTACGGTGCGGTCCGCGGTGAGGGTGAACTCCACGCCGACGCGCCCCAGCGCCGGAACCCGGACCCGTCGTGGCCCGCGCGGGCGCGCCGTCCAGCCGTCGGCCGGGTGGGCCGTGACGGTCACGGCCTGCGGGACGGCATGGAAGTTGTAGACGTCCAGGGTCATCCGGGTGCGGGTACCGAGCCGGTGGCCGAGGGGCGGTCCGGCGTCGCCGTCCTCCTTGCCCGGTGCCGCGTTGCGCGCGGCGTAGCGCTGGCTGAGGACGATGTGCTCGGCCGGGGAGAGCGTGCGCCGCGGCGGACGCGGGCCGGATCCCTCGCCAACGGGTGTCGTACGTACGCCGGTTGGCCCGTCGTCGACGCAGACGACGTACACCGGATCGCGGGAGAGCCGGACGCGCACGCCGCGTACCCCGTCGCCCGTGACATCGGCCGCGACCCGCCTGCCCATGATGTCGTGCACGGCCACGCACCGCCCCCGCACGGGGAGTTCGGCCCGCACGGGCTCCACCGACCAGGCGACCGTGACCGTCTCCCCGCCCTGCCCCGCGCCGCGCTCCCCCGTGGCGAAGACATGGCCGACGGCTCCCGGGGGCAGCCCCGCCACGGGTCCGCCTTGAGGCGGAGCCGACCCCTGGACGAACCCCGAGTGACCGTGACCGCCCCTGCGGGGCGCGATCCCGCACCGGACTTCGACAGGCCCGCCTAGAGTCGCCCGAATGACCGACCTCTCCTATCTCGCCTCCGTCCGCACGTCCTACGACACCGTCGCCGCCGACTACGTCGCACGGGTCAAGTCCCCTGCGGAGCTGGATCCTTGGTCGCGCGCGATGCTGGCCGCGTTCGCCGAGACCGTACGGACGGACGGCCTCGGGCCCGTCGCGGACCTGGGCTGCGGTCCCGGCCTGGTGACGGCCCATCTGGCCGGGCTCGGGGTGTCCGCGTTCGGGGTCGACCTGTCACCCGCGATGGTCGAACTCGCCCGGCGGGCCCACCCGGACCTGACGTTCACCGTCGGCTCGATGACCGGGCTGGCGATCGGCGACGCCACGCTCGGCGGGATCCTGGCCTTCTACTCCGTCCACCACACGCCGCCGGAGGTGCTGCCGCTCGTGTTCGGCGAATTCCGTCGCACGCTCGCGCCCGGCGGGCACCTCATGGTCGCCGGGCATGTCGGGGCCGATCATGTGAAGGCCGCTCAGCGGCTGCGGCCGGCCCAGGCGTACGGCGGTCATCCCGTGTCCTTCGAGTCCCATCTGCTGCCACCGGACCGGATCGTCGAACTGCTCGGCAGGGCGGGGCTCGTCGTCACCGCCCGGTTCGTGCAGGAGCCCAAGGAAGGGGCCACACGGACCCTCGCCACGTTCGTGGCCCACCGGCCCGAAGGGGCGTGAGGCAAAGGGTCGGGCCCCGCCGCGACGGGGGAGACACGGCGGGACCCACAGATCGGGTGCCCCGCACAGAGCGGAGTCACACACACGAACGAAAACTTCTCGCCGCCGGGCCCCTCCCCGACCCGCCTTGAGCTGCCTTTTGAGCCACGCCCGCGGCCGCCCCGAACCGGGCCGAACCACCCTCATCCGGACCGCGGACCGTCGGTGCCGCGCAGTACGGTCCCGGCATGGCCACCAGAATCGATCTGACCCTCGACTGCGCCGACGCCCAGCTCCTCGCCGCCTTCTGGAAGACCGCGCTCGGCTACGTCGACGAGCCGCCGCCCGCGCCGTTCACCACCCGCGAGGAGTGGCTCGCGAGTTTCGACCTGCCCGACGACGACCCGGCGGACGGCGGGGCGTGGCTCTGCGACCCGGACGGCGTCGGCCCCCGGCTCTCCCTCCTCGAGGTCCCCGAGCCGAAGACCACGAAGAACCGGCTGCACATCGACGTCCGGGTGCCGGGACACGGCAGCACCGCCGAACGCTGGGCGCGGATCAGGGCGGAGGCCGCGCGCCTCGTCGGCGCGGGCGGCAGCGTCCTGGCCGAGTTCGACGGCCACCACGTCACGATGGCCGACCCGGAGGGCAACGAATTCTGCGTCGCCGCCGCCCCGGCCTGACCTCCCGGCCTCACCTCACGCGTACGTGCGCTTCCCGCGCCGGTACGCGATCTCGCCCAGCACGATGTCCACGACGAGGAACGCCGCGAGCGGAATGCCCAGCAGCGGCACGAAGTAGCCGACCACGGCGATCGCCGCGAGCAGCGGCACCAGGACGTACGCCGGTACGTCCTGCCACGCGCCGCGCGCCATGGGACGCCCGAAGGTGCTGCCGCGGCCGCGCCGCCACCACATCCGGTAGCCCCAGACGATCAGCAGGATCAGACATACGGCGAGGGCGGCGAGCGCGACCTGGTTGGCGAGGCCGAACAGCGAACCCGAGTGCGCGTCGATGCCCCAGCGGGTCAGCTTGGCGAGCACCGGATAGTCGTCGAACCGCAGCACGTCGGTCACCTCGCCGTTCGCGGGGTCCACGGCGACCGAGTCCTGCTTCTCGGGCCAGCTGCGCTGGACCTGCTTGACGACGTACGCGGAGGAGGCGTCGGCCGGCGGGACGATCTCCACGGGGTCCGAAAGGCCCTGGGCGCGGGCGGACTTGAGGACGGCGTCGAGTCCTACGTCGGAGCCCGCCTTCCCTGCGCCAGCCCCTGCCCCTGCCCCTGCCCCTGCACCTGCACCTGCACCGCCGGACATGCCGTGACCGGCGTGCTCCCCTCCGGAGCCCGCGCCGGACGCGCCGCCGGGTGCCAGGGTCGCCGTCACCGCGGGCGTCGTCTGGCCGATGGCTTCCCGGAGGTCGCTGATGCTCTCGCCCGCGTACGCCGACCAGGTCAGGCCCGTCGCCGACAGGAAGAACAGCCCCGCGGCCGCCCAGGCACCCACCGAACCGTGCAGCGACAGCGTGCGGCGGCGGCCCGTCGTGCCCCGCAGCTTCCGGCGCGACCTGCGCCGCCCGAACCACAGGACCAGTCCGCCGCCCGCGATCACCCAGAGCCAGCTGGCGGCGAGTTCGCTGTACAGCCTGCCCGGCTCGCCGAGGTGCAGATCGCGGTGGAGTTCGTCGATCCAGGTGCGCAGCGGCAGCGCTCCGGTGGCGCCGTACTGCTCCAGCGCGCCGCGCACCTCGCCCGTGTACGGGTTCACGAAGACGGCGAGCGTGCGCTCGGGATCGACACCGGGCACCCCGGAGAGCAGGACGCGGGTCGTCGCGCCGTCCTCCGGCGAGGGCCGCACCGCGCTGACCGTGCCCTCGGGGTGTGCCGCACGGGCCGCGGCCACCTGCCGGGCCAGGGGCAGTTCGTCCTTGTCTTTGCCGTCCTTGCCGTCCTTGCCGTCCTTGCCGTCTTTGCCGTCTTTGCCGATGGGGACACGGAGTTCGTCGGCGTACACGATCTTCTCGGCCTGGTACGACCCGGCGTACAGGAGTCCGGTCGTGGCGGCTATCAGCAGGAAGGGCGCTATCAAGAGCCCGGCGTAGAAGTGCAGTCGCAGGACGAGCGGACGCAACGACGCGAAGGCGGCACGCCGGGTGGCGGACCGGGCGGCGGGCGGGTTCGGCGAGTCCTGCGGTGGCTTCGCCGGTTCGTCCGGCTGCTGCCCGTCGCCTGGGGCGAGGACGGTGGGTTCGGCGGGCATGGGGTGTTCTCCTGGGTCGGCTGAGTCGGCGGGCCGCGGACCGGCGACAGCCGGACCGGTCCAGGAGTCGGGCCGCGCACCCGTCGAGTTCCAGCCATCGCGCGTGACGCGTGCCACACCCCGTCGGATACGCCTCGTGTACCCCCGCGCACCCCCGCCCGCGGTCAGCGCGGCGCGCGCAGCCCCGCGACGAGAAGCGCGACCATGCGGCGCGCGTCATAGCGGGCGTCGCTCTCCGCGCCGATGCAGAGATTGCCGATGCCGCGCATGAGTTGGTAGGCGTCGAGGTCGGCGCGGATCTCGCCGGAGGCGACGGCGGCCTCAAGGAGTTCGGTGCACACCGGCACGAGACGGTCGAGGAAGTAGGCGTGCAGTGTCTCGAAACCGGCGCTGTCGGACTGCATCGCGGCGGCAAGGCCGTGCTTGGTGACGAGGAAGTCGACGAAGAGGTCGACCCAGCGCTCCAGGGCGGCGTGCGGCGTCGGTCCTGCCGCGAGCAGGGCCGGGCCCGCGTCGGCGCAGGCGTCGATCTGGTGACGGTAGACGGCGATGACGAGGTCGGCGCGCGTGGGGAAGTGACGGTAGACCGTGCCCACACCGACACCGGCCTCGGCGGCGATGTCGCGCACCGGCGCCTCCACGCCCTTGGCGATGAACATCGCCGCGGCCGCGTCCAGCAGGGTCTGCTGATTGCGCCGGACGTCCTTGCGCTTGGGGGTGGCGGCGCTCGTCTGCCCGCTGCTGCCGTTGCCACCCTTGGCGCCCTTGCCGTCGCTCACCAAGACGCTCCTTCCGCGATATTCCATGAGATTCCGTGAGATTCCATAAGGGGTTGTAAAGCGGAACAGCGTTCCGTATCGTTGGCGGAGCAAGGTTCCGTTTTGCTCATGATGGCAGACCGTCGACGGCCGCGCCCGTGCCGCCGTGCCACCGCACCAAGAGTCCGAAGAACCTGATCGGAAGGCACCTCCATGTCCGACCCGAACGCCACCACCCCGCGGCAGCCCGCGCCCGCTCCCGCCACGGTGATCTCCGCGAAGCCCGTCGTCCTGCCCGCCCCGGGCCGCGGCGAAGACCTCCAGGTCCGGGTGTCCGCCCCCGCGACGGGCAGCGCCCCGCCCGTCATCGTCTTCTCGCACGGCTTCGGCTGGTCGATGGACGGCTACGCGCCGCTGGCCGACCACTGGGCCGCACACGGCTTCGTGGTCCTCCAGCCGACCCACCTCGACTCCAGGACACTCGGCCTACCTGCCGACGACCCTCGTACGCCGCGGATCTGGCGCATCCGCACCGACGACCTCAAGCGCGTGCTGGACGGACTCGACACCCTGGAAGCCGCCGTGCCGGGGCTCCGCGGGCGCGTCGACCGCGAGCGGATCGCCGTGGCCGGGCACTCCTGGGGCGCGCAGACGGCAAGCACCCTGCTCGGCGCGCGCGTCCTCGACTCCGACGGCGTGCCCGGCGAGGACATGTCCGATCCCCGGGTCAAGGCGGGAGTGCTGCTCGCCCTGACCGGCCTGGGCGACGACTTGACCCCGTTCGCCGTCGAGCATCTCCCCTTCATGCGGCCGTCGTTCGCCACCATGACCCCACCGGCCCTCATCGTCGCCGGGGACCACGACCAGTCCCACCTGTCCACCCGAGGACCGGACTGGTTCACCGACCCGTACGTCCACAGCCCCGGCAGCAAGAGCCTGCTCACCCTGTTCGGGGCGGAGCACTCGCTCGGCGGCATACCCGGCCATGAGGCCGCCGAGACGACGGACGAGAACCCCGCCCGCGTCGCCCTGCTCCAACGGCTCACCACCGCCTTCCTGCACAGCGTCCTCTCCCCCGAGGACACCGGCTGGAAGGCGGCGACCGCCGCCCTGGCGGACGACCCGGACGCGCTGGGGTCGGTGCGGAGCAAGGACGGGAACGGGGACGCGAACCAGACCGCGGCCGATAGCCAGACCGAGGCCCAGGCCCTGCCCCACGTCGCCCAGACCCAGACCCACGCCCACGCCCATGCCCGCACCCGCACCCGCACCCGCACCCGCACCCGCACCCAAGCTCAGGCCCAGCGATGATCCTCGTCACCGGCGGCCTCGGCTTCATCGGGTCCCACACCGTGCGGGCCCTGCTCGACCAGGGCGAGGAGTGCGTCGTGGTCCAGCGCCGCGCCCGTGAACTCCCGGCCGTGCTCGCCGGGGCGCGGATCGCGGTGGAGTGGGCGGACATCACCGATCGCGACGCCCTGCTCTCGATCGGACGCCGTCACCCCATCACGGGCATCGTGCATCTGGCCGGGTCCTACCCCTGGCCGCCCGTCCCCGACGCGCCGGTCGAGGCGACACGGCAGGCGCTCGACGGACTCCTCAACGCCGTGCAGGCGGCGCAGGATTGGGGCGTACGGCGCCTCGGCCTGGCCAGCACGATCGGGGTCTACTCCGGCGCGCGGAACGACGGACCGTTCCACGAGGACACCCCGCTGCCGATGGACTCGCCCGTCTCGATCCCCACGTTCAAGAAGGTCGGCGAGCTGCTCGGCGGATTCCTCGCCGACACCACCGGCATCGACATCGTCGACTACCGCATATCCGGCACCTGGGGCCCGCTCGGCCACCCCGATCCGTTCTTCGCCGCGCCCGCCCTCGTCCACGCCGCCGCCCACGGCACCGCCCCCGACCTCTCCCACCTCGTGTACCCGGCCCGCACCGAGGACGGGGTCGACCTCAGCTATGTGAAGGACACCGGGCGTGCGATCGCCCTTCTCCAGCTCGCGGAGAAGCTGAACCACCGTACGTACAACGTCGGTTCCGGCCGGGCCACGACCAATGGACAGATCATCGAAGCGATCAAGGAGGTGGTCCCCGACGCGTCGGTCGACCTGCCCACCGGAGGCGACACCGCGCCCATGGCCCTCGACATAGGCCGCCTCCAGCAAGACACGGGCTACCGCCCCACGTACGACACCGGACGAGCCGTCCGCGACTACATCGAATGGCTGCTCGCGGGCAACAAGCGCTGAGGGGCACCAGGGTCCCGGACAGCAACCACCCTGCGTGCGGCGTCAGTTACCCGGGCAGCAACCACCCTGAGCACAGCGTCAATTACCCGGCCAGCAACCACCCTG
This sequence comes from Streptomyces sp. NPDC059002, assembly GCF_042740435.1. NCBI lineage: Bacteria > Bacillati > Actinomycetota > Actinomycetes > Kitasatosporales > Streptomycetaceae > Streptomyces > Streptomyces sp. NPDC059002. Next base: position 280,472 of record NZ_JBHYJI010000002.1, read on the forward strand.
AGCACAGCGGCAGTTCACAGGCTTTCGTCGCGGTGGGTGGGGCGGCCGTCGAGGACCGTCAGGAGGACCGGCACGTCCGGCAGGTCCGTGGCAGCGGTGCTCAGCGGGCCCTCCGCGAGGACCGTCAGATCGGCGCGGCACCCGACGGCGAGCCGTCCCGCCTCGTGCTCGTCGCCCGCCGCACGGGCCGCGCTGACGGTCATGCCCTGCAGCGCCTCCAGGGCGGTGAGCGCCTGCTCGGGGCCGTGCGGGTCCTGGCCGAGATCGCGGCTCGGGCGGCGGTGGCGGGCGCCCGCCATGACGCCCAGCGGCGGGTAGGGGGCGATGGGCCAGTCCGAGCCGAGGACGACGGTGGCGCCGGAGTCCCACAGGTCGCGGCAGCGCCAGGCGCGCGCGGCCCGCTCCTCGCCGAGCCTGCGCGACCAGTTGTCGGTGTGGTCGGCCCGGGTGAAGTCGCAGCAGTGCGTGGGCTGCATCGAGGCGACGACGTCGAGTTCGGCGAAGCGGCGCAGCGTGTCGTCGGGCACCGTCTCGATGTGCTCGACGCGGTGCCGGACCCCGCCCCGCCCGCCGGACAGGGCCTTCTCGACCGAGTCGAGCACATGCCGTACGGCGGCGTCGCCGATGGCGTGCGTGGCGGTGGGCACCCCGGCCCTGTGGAGTTCGCCGACGACGCGCGTGTAGGCGGCGGGGTCGGGCCAGAAGGCGTGCGTGGACTCGCCGTGGCAGTCGGGGTGTTCGAGCCAGGCCGTGCCGTTGTCGATGGTGCCGTCCATGAAGAGCTTGACGCCCGCCGTCCGCCACAGGGTGCCGCCCGTGCCCTGCCGCTCGATGAGCGCGCGCAGCGCGTCGGCGTCCGTGCCCGGCTGGCACCAGGGAGCGACGCGCAGCCGCACCGGCAACTCGCCCGCCTCGTCCAACTCGGCGTACAGCGCGAGGCTTTCGCCGTTGGCGTCCATGGCGTGGCCGCCGGTGAGTCCGGCGGCGGCCATCCCGCGCAGGGCCGCGGCGAGCCGGTCGCGGCGTTCGGCGCGGGTGGGCTGCGGCGCCGCGCGTTCCACCAGTTCGCAGGCGGCCTCCTCCAGGAGCAGCCCGGTGGGACGTCCCGCCGTGTCGCAGACGACTTCGGCGGCCTGGTCGAAGGTGCGCGGCCCGTCGACCCCCGCGAGTTCGAGGGCGCGCGGGCTTGCCACCATCGAGTGGGCGTCGAAGAGCTGGAGGAGCGCGGGCACCCCGTCGAGCACCGGGCCGAGGGCGGCGGAGCCGAGGGGACGGTCCCCGAAGACGTTGGGGTCGAGCCCCCAGCCGTGCAGCCACTCCCCCGGCGCGAGGCCACGGACCTCCCGGGCCAGCGCGTCGCGCACCGCGTCCAGGTCGGCGCAGCCCGAAAGATCGAGCCCCTGGGTCAACTCGGCGCCGGAGACGGGATGGAGATGCCCGTCGACAAGGCCGGGGGTCACCACGGCCCCCTTCAGGTCGATCACGGTCGTCGACGCGTCGGCGAGCGCCCGGATCTCCCGGTCGTCCCCCAGCGCACGGATCCGCCCCTCGGACACGGCCAGCGCGGTCTGCGGCAGGAACGCTCCGGTGACCGGGTCGAGGAGGCGGGCGGAGAGCAGGACAAGCGGGGTGCGCGGCACAGGAGCTCCTTGGGACGGGGTGTACGTACAGGTGTGTCTGAGACGCCCGGGTCGCCGGAGCGCGGACGCCGCGGGTTGCCAGGGCGTGGACGGGCGCGGAGGGAGGAGGGTCAGCCCAACACGCCCTCCGTGAGCCCCAGTTCGCGCTCCGCCGTGGCCACGGCCATCCGCGCCACCGCCGGAGGGCGATTGCTGATGTCGGTGCTGGCATGGACACCGAGCCCGTCGAGGACGACCAGGATCTGAATGGCCGTCACCTCCGGGTCGTCCGTGCGGAATTCGTGCCGCTCGACGCCCTCGCGGATGAGCCCGGCGAGCCGGCCGCGCCAGGCGGCCTCCTGAACGGCCACCCGGTCGCGGAGGACGGGGCGGTAGCGGCTGAGGTGTCGCGCGTTGATCCAGAGGCGGCTGATGCCGTCGTACGAATCCCCCGTCGTATGCGCGAAGAGCCGCGTCAGATGCGAGGTCGGGGTGCCGTCGGGCCGTTCGGCCGGCAGGAGCGTGTCGAGTTCGCCGCTCGCCGCGCTGCCGAACGCCTCCGCCACGAGGTCGTCCGCCGCGGGGAAGTAGTGACTGATCAGCCCCGGCCGTACGTCGAGTTCCTCGGCGATCCGCCGCAGGGTGACGCACTCGAGCCCCTCGGTCAGGGCGACCGAGGCGGCCGCCGCGACGATTTCCGCACGTCGGGCGGCCGGAGATTTCCGAATTCGCTTGCGCTGAACGCTTGACGACATGACCACAACGCTATTGAGTGTGCGACCAATAAGCAAGCAGGCGGGTTTCCCAGCATCCGGAGGGCCTCATGGCGTCCACGATTCCCGACCCACATCCCGGCCGGCGGACCGCGCTCGGCGCGACGGAACCGACCGTGGACCGCGCGGGTCGCATCGAGGCCCACGGCATCGACCACATTCCCGACGGGGAACGCCACGGCCGCCCCCGGGAGCTGTTCTCCGTCTGGGCCGCGGCGAACGTCAACTACCTGAGCCTGGTGATCGGCGGCGCGCTCGTCCTCATGGGCCTGAGCCTGTGGCAGGCGATCGCCGTGATCGTGGTGGGCAATCTGTTCTGGCTGCTCACGGGAGTGCTCGCGATCTCCGGCCCCGCGTCGGGCACACCGAGCGAAGTGATCACCCGGGCGATATACGGCGTGCTCGGCAACCGCGTGAACAACGCGGTCACCGGCTGGATGATCTCGGTCTGCTACTTCGCCCTCAATCTCTCGGCCGCCGCGACCGCCGCCTTCGCCCTGGTCGAGAAGGCGGGCATCCCGGCGAACACCGGCGTCCAGGTGGCCGTCGTGGTGGTCGTCGCCGCGCTCACCCTGACCATCAGCGTCTACGGGCACGCGACGATCGTGCGGCTCTACCTGCCGATCACCCTCGCGCTCACCGCGGTCTTCGCCGTCGTCGCCGTCGCCGTGCTCGGGCACACCGACTTCTCGTACACGCCCGCCGAACCGCTGACCGGCACCGAACTGTGGGTGACCCTGATCTCCGGTGTCACGCTCATCGCCGCGGGCCCGCTGTCGTACACCACCAGCGCGGACTTCTCCCGCTATCTCCCCCGCACGACGTCCGCCAAGGCGGTCGCCGGGTGGACGGCGCTCGGTGCCTTCCTGCCGAGCACTGTCGTCTGCTCGCTGGGCGCGTTCGCCGCGACCACGGTCGACATGACCGATCCGCAGACCGCGCTCGAAGGGCTCCTGCCCGGCTGGTTCACGCCCCTGTTCCTGCTGGCCCTGGTGCTCGGCACGATCGCCATCAACGCGATGACCGCCTACAGCGCGGGGCTCGCCCTGCAGGCCGTGGGGCTGCGCATCCGGCGGTCGGTCAGCGTGCTCTTCGACGGCACCGTGGCGGTCGCGCTGACCCTGTACGCGCTGCTCGTGTCCAACTTCCTCGACACCGTCAGCAATGTCCTCCAGCTCACCGTCGTCCTGCTCGGTCCCGCCATGGCCCTGTACGCCACCGACATCGCGCTGCGCCGCAACCGTTACGACGGCCTCGCGCTCACCGACGAGTCCCCGGAGAGCCCCTTCTGGTACACGGGCGGCTTGCACCGGGCCGGGGCCCTGGCCCTCGTCGCGGGCGTCACCGCGGCGGCGCTGTGCGTCAACACCCTCTACACCGGGCCGGTGGCGCATGCCCTGGGCGGCGCGGACCTGGCACTTCCGGTCGGCATGGTCGTCGCTTCCGCCGTCTACGCGGGACTGGTGCGGCGCCCGCTCTTCGGCCGCGATGCGACGGGGTCCGCCTGAGCCCTCCGCAGGTCGCGGCAGGACAGCGCGCCCGGGCCGCCCGTCGCGGCCGTCCGTCAGAGCGGCGTATGGAACCGGCGACCCCGCTTGCCCGGCGGCGCGCCCCCGGCTTCGATATGACGTGTGAACAGCGCGTGGCTCCTCCTCGACCGGCCCCCTCATCGGGCGCCCCGTCGTATGCCCCGCTGCCCTCTGACGGAAGCGTCCGCCCGCCGCTGACGCCTGCTTCCCGATGAGTTCCGGGGCGCCGTGACCTGACACGGCGCCCCTTCGTCGTACCTCTCCATACCCACATGTCGTACGCCGGTTCCGTCTGCGTACCCGCACCCATGGATGTCCCATGTCTGAATCAAGCCTGTCCGCCCGCACCATCCTGGTCACCGGCGCCACCTCCGGCATCGGCTACGAGACCGCGCGGCAGCTCGCCGAGCGTGGCGCCACCGTGCTGCTGCACGGCCGCACCGCCGAGGAGGCCGGCGCCGCCGCCGACCGCCTCGTCGCCACCACCGGCGTGGGCGTGGACCAACTCTGGGCCTGCTCCGCCGACTTCACGCACCTCGAGGAGGTCGAGGCCCTCGCGGACCGGATCGTCCGGGAGCACCCGCACCTGGACGTCCTGGTCAACAACGCCGGTATGGCCGCCCCCGAGCGGCACACCGTCACCGCCGACGGCAACGAGATCGCCTTCCAGGTCAACTTCCTCGCGCACTACCTGCTCACGTGCCTGCTTGAGCCCGCGCTCACCAGCGACCCGGGCGGCCGTGTCGTCAACGTCTCCTCGTCGCTGCACCGCACCGCGTCCATCCAGTGGAGCGACCCCAACCGCGCCCGCCGCTACTCGCGGCTCGCCGCGTACGCGCAGTCGCAGCTGGCCCTGACGGTGTTCGCCGCCGACCCGCGGGTCACCGCGGTCTCCGTGCACCCCGGCGTGTGCACCACGGCACTGCTCCCGCTGTACGCCAACGAAGGCGTCACGCCCACCGAGGGCGCGGCCAACGTGGCGCGGCTGTGCGACCCGGCGGTCGAGATCGTCAACGGCGCCTACTACGACCGCGCCGAGCGCGTCGCCCCGGCGGCCGCCGCGACCGAGGACCGCACCGTGAAGCGCCTCAACAAGCTCGCCGATCTGCTCGTGGGCCGCACCGCGGCCTGACTGCCTCTCCTGCGGTTCCGCGCCGCGGCACCGCGTCCACCCCTTCTCTGTACAGGAGTTGTCCCATGTCCAAGCGAGCCCGCAAGAAGAAGGCCCGTCGCAAGAAGAAGGCGAACCACGGCAGCAAGGCCGGGCAGAGCTGAATCGCCGGAACGGCGAGATGACGCCATGGTGAGCCAGATTGGCTCGCCATGGCGTTACCCATGTGCCATGCTGGCACCGCGTGTTGGGCGCCGTACACGACGGCGCCCGACCGTCGCGTACCAGCGCATCTTCCATGGCACGTCGCCCCGCACCGGAGGACCCCATGCCGCACGAATCGTCGACACCCGCGCACACCAAGGCACTCGATGAGGCGGTGTTAGCCGCGGAGCCGGTCCGGCTGCCCGTCGAGCGCCCCTCGGGCTGCCCCTTCGACCCGCCCACCGAGCTGACGCGGCTGCGCGAGGAACGCCCCCTCACGCGGCTGAGCTTCCCCGACGGGCACGTGGGCTGGCTGGCCACCAGCCACGCCCTGGTCCGCGCGGTCCTGTCCGACTCCCGGTTCTCCTCCCGGTACGAACTCCTCCACCTGCCGATGGAGACCGGATACACCGGCGAGATGCCACCGGCGCCGATCGGCGACATGACCGGGATGGACGCGCCCGAGCACACCCGCTACCGGAGGCTGCTGGCAGGCAAGTTCACCGTCCGCCGGATGAATCTGCTCAGCGAGCGCGTCGAGCAGATCACCACCGAGCACCTCGATGCCATGGAGCGGCAGGGGCCGACGGTGGACCTGGTGAAGGCGTACGCGCAGCCCATCCCCGCCCTCACGATCTGCGAACTCCTCGGCGTGCCCTACACGGAGCACGAGTTCTTCCAGCAGAACACCGAGACGATCATGCTCCACAGCTCCACCATGGAGGAGAGGGCCGCCGCCATGACGGCGATGGAGGAGTACCTCCATCAGCTGGTCCTCGCCAAGCGCGCCGCCCCCACCGACGATCTGCTCAGCGACCTGACGACCAGTGATCTCACCGACGAGGAACTCACCGGCCTCGCCGGGTTCCTGCTGGGCGCGGGCCTCGACACCACCGCCAACATGATCGCGTACGGCACCTTCGCGCTGCTCAGCAACCCGGAGCAGTTCGAGGCCCTGCGCGCCGATCCGGGCATCGCCGACCAGGCCGTCGAGGAGCTCATGCGCTATCTGACGATCGCCCAGATCGGGGGGCGGTCCGCCCTGGAGGACGTGGAGCTCGGCGGGGAGCTGATCAAGGCGGGCGAGACGGTCATCGTGGCGCACGAGACCGCCAACCGCGACCCGCTGAAGTACCCCGACCCCGACGTGCTCGACCTGCGCCGCACGGCGACCGGCCAACTGGGCTTCGGACACGGCATCCACCAGTGCCTGGGCCAGCAGCTGGCGCGCGTCGAGATGCGGGCCGCCTTCCCCGCCCTGGTCACCCGGTTCCCCACGTTGCGTCTTGCGATCCCGGCCGACGAGGTGCCGCTGCGCACCGGGATGAACATCTTCGGGGTGCACAAGCTCCCCGTCACCTGGGGCGAGGCGTAGCGAACGGCGCGGCCCCTTCTCGCGGGATGCGAGAAGGGGCCTTCGTCATGACGACGGACGAGCCGTCCCCCGTGTGCGCCGCGGGCGTGTCACCGCCTTGGGCGCGTCACCGCCTTGGACGTGTCAGTTCCACGGTTCGTCGAACGACCGGCCGGGCACCGGCTTCGCGGTCAGGGCCAGGGGGATGAAGAAGTTGATCTGGCCGATCGCGAACAGCAGGGTGGCGAACGCCTTGGGCTCGTAGTGCGCGGCCACCTCGTCGTACAGCTCGCCGGAGACCCGCTCACCGCCCGTGGACGGCCGGAGTACCGCCTCGACGAGGGCGAGCGCGGCCCGCTCGGCACCGGTGAAGTACGGCGAGTCCTGCCAGGAGGACACCGAGGTGATGCGCTCCTCCGACTGCCCCGCCGCACGCAGGAAGCCGGTGTGCAGAACGGTCAGATAGGTGCTGCCGACGATCTGGCCCGCGCGCAGGTGGACCAGGCTGATCGTGGCGCGCGGCACCGCACCGTTGCCCACGACCTTGAGCAGGGCCGCCGACACCTCCTTCACCTCGGGGACCAGCTGCGTGGGGTCGTCGGACATCCGCGGAACCGTCGGGATCTCCGCCGTGATCGAACGCGTTTCCATTGCCGTCTCCTTCGGGCTTTCGTATCGCTTTCACTGCCCTGACGGATCCCGGCGGGGAAGTGTGACCGGGGAGATCTCTTTTCTTACGCCGACTCTTACGCCGACTCTTACGTCGGCTCTTACGTCGGCTCTTACGTCGACCTCGGCCGCGTCTCCCCCAGCCGGGCCAGCAGGTCCTGCGTGAGGCGGTGCAGGCGCAGCGCGGCCTCCTCGTCGAACGCCGGTCCCTTCAGCGGGAGTTGGCGTTCTGTGTGGTAGGCCGTGAAGCCCGGGCCCGGCGGGTCGTCGAGGAGGCGTGTCATCGGGTCCACGGCCTTGGCCACCGGGGTGGCGAAGAGGGCGAAGGACGCCTTGGTGAGGGAGCGCAGCGGCTGTGGCAGGTGGGTGGGCATGCCGGTCGCCACGACGCCGGGGTGGTAGGCGAGGTAGCGGATCGGGGTGTCGGCGTGCACGACGGGGAAGGCCACGCCGAGCAGGTCGTTGGCGCGGAAGGACTGCAGGGTGGCCTTGGTGCCGCTGTAGCGGCGCGTCAGCTGCAGGTCGTCCCAGTGGATGCGGCCCAGTGGGACGCCGGGGGTGCCGACGTTCATGACGACCGGTCGCGGCGCGGACTCCAGGGCCCCGCGCAGCCCGTGACCGAGTACGTACCGGCTCAGGTAGGCGAGCGCGAAGCTGTGCTCGAAGCCGTCGGCGGTGAGGGTGCGCGGGCCGAAGAGGCGGTAGCGCTGTGCGCACAGGACGAGTGCGTCCACGGAGGGGCAGCGGCTCTCGATCGTGGCGACGAGTTCCCGGGCCGCCGCGACCGAGGTGAGGTCGGCCCGCAGGAAGGTGATCCGCTCACCGGCCGAGAGGGCCGCCGCCTCCGCCAGCAGGGCCTCCCCCTTGGCGGGCGTGCTGCCGACGGCGAGCACGCGGTCCCCTTGGCGCAGGTGGCGCAGGGCAAGTCCCTTGCCGATTCCGTCGGTTCCTCCGGTGATGACCACGGTCCGCATGCCGGCTCTCCTCCCCTCCGGGCCGTGCGGCCGATGCGCCGCGCGACAGCCCGGAAGCACTATGCGGATATCTCTTATCCGCTTACGGGAGGGACCGTAGCACGAAGCGGATAGCCTTTATCCGGTTACTCTGTAGCCGGTCGATCCGGTCACGGACGAAGAAGGAGCCTCCAATGGACAGCGCCTCCACAGGCGGTACGAGGGGAGACAGGCCCCCCGCCACGGCACCGGCGCGTCCCCTGCGGCGGGACGCCGAGGCCAACCGGCGGCGCATCCTCCAGGCGGGCCGTGAAGTCTTCGCCGCGCGCGGGCTGCAGGCCACGCTCAACGACGTCGCCCACCACGCGGGGCTCGGAGTCGGCACCGTCTACCGCAAGTTCGCCGACAAGCAGGCACTCGCGGAGGCCGTCTTCGGCGCGGAACTCGACGAGATCGCGGCGCTGGCACGCGAGGCGCTGGACGCGGCCGACGCCTTCGCCGCCCTGGCCGACTTCCTGGAGCAGGCCCTTGCGCGGGCCTCGGTCAACCGCGGCCTGCGCGAACTGATGCGCCAGGGCACCGTCGAGGACACCGGTCCCGCCCGGGCGCGTCAGGAGATCACCGCGCACTGCGAGCGCCTCGTGGAGCGGGCGCGCGACCAGGGCGCGCTGCGCGACGGGGTCACCGCCGCGGACATCACGCCCGTCGTCGCGATGATCGACGCCGTCATGGCGCTGCCCGGCGAGCAGCCGGACGGGCACCCGGGCGGGCCGTGGCGCCGCTGCCTGACGATCGTCCTCGACGGGCTCCGCGCCCGGCCGGGCCAGGCGCGGCTGCCGGGGCCCGACGTCCCGCCGAGTGCTTAGAAGTCGTACGGCTTGGTCGGGTTCCAGTTCGTGACGTCCGCGCTGGTCCACGTGAACTTGGAGGGGACACCCTTGCCGTCGAAGGCGGCCTGGTCGGTGCCGGGCCCGGTGTCACCGGTCCGGTCGCGCAGGGCGATGCTCAGGTCGCCGGAGGTGTGGGTCCTGGCCGAGTCGCGGAAGAGGCTCACCGCGGAGTACACCTTGGCGCCGGGCCGCACGGTGATGCGGGCGCTGCCGCCCGGGGCGTCCTTGGCGGCGTGGGGCAGCACGTCGACCGTGTCACCGAGCATCACGGACGGGTAGGAGGTGACCCAGCACGGCGTGGCGTCGGCGTTCGTCGCGGAGATGAGCAGGTGCTCCCCCTGCTGTCCGGCGAAGCGGTGCACCACGGAGTACGACATCTCGTCGCCGTTGCACGCACGCGTGGCGGTCGGCTTGGCCGGGCTCGCGCCCTGCGACGCCCCGGCCTCGCCGACGGTGACGATGCCGGTCAGGCCGAGGGTGAGGGTGGCGGTGGCCGCGGTGAGGGCGGCGGTGCGGATGCGGTGCGTGCGCATGGTGGTACTCCCCGATTGGGCGGTGCGGTCGCCGCGGCGGTTTGTCGCGGTGTGCCCACCTTGGCAGGATCTGCTGGCGTTGCGATCACGCGCGGCTGACGTTCCGCTGACGCCCCGTGAGGCTCCCTCGTGCCGTCGCGTCAGGCCCGGAAGTCACCGCGTACGACAGCGCGAACTCCCCGTACGAAGCCGCGCCGCACCCCGCCCCGCGCCCCTCACGCCCCGGTGGCGAGCCGGGCCCGCGCCGCGTCGCGCCGCATGCGGTAGCCCTCGTCGTCCGACACCTTGAGCAGCGCGCCGAGCGCCCGCACCGCGCCGTCGTCGTATCCGGCGGCCTCCGCCTCGCGGGCCGCCTCGTCGAGGCAGCGGATGCCCTCGATCTCGTCGCCGAGGCCGACGAGCGCCTCACCGGCCGCCGCGAGCAGCAGCACCCGGGCCGATGCCGGGGCGTCCGGCGGCTGGAGTGCGCTGGCCGCCGTCGCGGTGGCGAGCGCCGACTGCCACTGTCCGGCGTCGAGTTGGTGCCGGGTCAGGTGGTAGAGGGCGAGGCGTTCGGTGTGGCGCTCGCCCGTCGTGCGGGAGAGGTCCACCGCGCGCAGGCAGCCCTCGGCCGCCTCGTCCAGGTCGCCGAGGGCGGCCTGCGCGAGGGAGAGGTTGATGAGCGCGGTGGCCTCGCCGCTCGGGTCGCCCGCCTGGGCGGCCAGTTTCGGGGCGGCCTCCAGGTGCGGGAGCGCCTCGGCGGTGCGGCCCTCCTCGGTCAGGACCCAGCCGAGCAGGGCGAGGACCCGTGACTGGGCGTGGCGGTCGTCGTCGGCCCGCGCCGCGGCGAGTGCCGTGTACAGGAGCGGCGTCCAGCCGTCGAGGACGCGCCACACCATGAGCGGCCACAGGGCGAGGACGAGCCGCCACGTCCTGTCGTGCAGCCCGGCGGCGTCAGCCGCGCCCGCCGCGAGGATCACGTCCTCGCGTTCGGCCGCGTACCAGCACATGGCCGTGTCCCGGTCCGCGAACTCCCGTACCTCCACGGGCATATGGAACCCCTCGGGCAGTCCGAAGCACGGTTCGCCGTCCTGCTCGGCGGCCTGCGCGGCCGCGAGCCCGGTGGCGATGTAGTGGTCGAGCACGCGCGGCAGGGCGTCGGGGTCGGCGTCCAGGCCCCGGGCGTAGAGGCGGACGAGGTCGTGCAGCGTCCAGCGGCCCGGCGCGCTGTGGGTGAGCAGGTGCGCGGCGGCGAGCTGGTCGAGTGCGGCCTCCGCGGCGACCGGGGTGGTGCCCGCGAGGGCGGCGGCCGTGCGCCGGTCGACATGGGTGCCGGGGTGGCGGCCGAGGTGCGCGAAGTGGTGTGCGGCGCCCGGCGGGAGGCGGTCCAGGGACAGCTGGAGTGCGGCGCGCACGCCGGTGTCCTCCGCGTCGAGGAGGCCGAGTCTGCGCGTCGCGTCCGAGAGTTCGTCCGCCATCGCGGCGAGCGTCCAGTGCGGCTGGTCGGCGAGCCGGGCGGCGGCGACCCGCAGGGCGAGCGGCAGGCCGTCGCAGAGCCTGGCGAGGCGGCGGGCGGCGATCGGTTCGACGTGCACCCGCTCGGGGCCGAGGACGGCGGCGAGCAGGGCCGTGCTGTCCTCCTCGCCCAGGACGTCGAGCGGCACGGGCCGGGCGGCGTCGGAGGCGATCAGGCCGCGCAGCCGGTGGCGGCTGGTGACGACGGTGACGCAGTCCGCGCCGCCGGGCAGCAGCGGTCTCGCCTGTTCGGAGGCGCGCACGTTGTCGAGTACGACGAGGATGCGGCGCTCGGCGGTGAGCGTGCGGAACAGGGCGGCTGCGCTGTTCACCGTCTCCGGTATCCGGCGCGGTGCCACGCCCAGGGCGAGCAGGAACTCGCGCAGCACGTCGAGCAGTTCGGGCTCGCCCGTCTCGCTGAAGCCGCGCAGATCGACGTGGAGCCTGCCGTCGGGGAACCGTTCGCGTTCGTGGTGCGCCCAGTGCACCACGAGGGCGCTCTTGCCGACGCCCGCGGGCCCGGTGACCAGGCATACGGGCGCCTCGCCGGAGGCCGCCCTGGAGAGTGCGGCGAGTTCGGCGGCGCGCCCGTGGAATCCGCGCGGTGCGCGCGGCAGCAGGTCGACGGGGCCGGCGGACACGGCGGACGCGGGTGCGGCGGAGAGCACGGTCTCGGCCGTCTCGCGCTGTGCGGCGTCCTCGTCATCGTCGTCGTGCTGGCCGCGCAGGGCCAGCGCGTAGGCCTCGGCGAGTTCGCGGCCGGGGTCGACGCCCAGCTCGTCGGCGAGCAGGCGCCGGGTGCGGTGGAACCAGTCGAGCGCTTCGGAGCGGCGGCCCGCGCGCCGCAGGGCCGTCACGAGTGCGGCGGACAGGGATTCGCGCAGCGGATGGGCGCTGGCCTCGGCGCGCAGCACGGTGGCGGCCCTGGCGTGCTCGCCCAACTTGCCGTATCCCAGGGCGAGTTGTTCGACGGCGGCGAGCCGCAGCTCCTCCAGGGCGTGTGCGGCGGCCTGCAGGGGCGGGCTGGGGTAGACGCCGGTCAGGGCGGGCCCCTGCCACAGGGCGAGGGCTTCCTGGTGCATGACGACGGCGTCGCCCGCCGAGCGCTGTCCGCGGGCGAGGGTGACCAGTTCCTCGAAGCGGTGGGCGTCCAGGAGGGTCTCCGGCATGCGCAGCGCGTACGCCGCGCCCTCGGTGGCGAGCTGCACGCCGTACATCCGGGCGTCCGTCGTCTCCAGGAGCGTCCGCAGGTGCGACACATGCCCTTGGATGACGCTGCGGGCCCGCAGCGGCGGTTCGTCGTCCCACAGGGCCGCGGTGAGCTGGTCGACCGGGACGGGGACGTTGGGCCGCAGCAGCAGCGCGGCGAGCAGGCTGCGCCGCTTGACGGGGCCGAGCGGCAGGTCACCGGCCTCGGTGGCCACGGACACCGATCCGAGCAGCCGGAACTCCACGAACCCTGCACCTCCAGAAGCGAAAGATCAACAGCCTATCCTCAGCCGACGGGACAGCGCGGCGCGCCCGGGCGACGGGAGGGTGGCCGGATTATGTCGGAGACGCGGTATTTCGAGAAGAGCGACGGCGCGGTGGTGCGGCACTGGCGGATCAGCCGGGCGGGCATCCGCTGCCACCTGGCCTGGGGCCGGGTCGGCGGGCGCACCCAGGGATCGAGCACGACGCTCGACGACGAGGCGCACGCCGTGCGGCACTTCCGCAGGAAGATCAGTGAGAAGCTGCGGCAGGGGTACGCCGAGGTCGCGCGGGACCCGGCCGTCGCGGCGGCCGCACAGGCCCCCGACCCACTGGCGGACGCGCCGCTGCTCGACGTGATGCGGGCGCGGGAGGGCGAGCGGTACGCGGGGGCCTGGGACTTCTTCTGGCGCGGATACGAGGACGTGGCCGGACACCCGGGGACGTACGTGAAGTTCCATGACGCCCCGGCGGGCCCGGGCCCCGGTCCCTTCTACGACTACCTCGTCATCGGCGAGGACGAGCGGCGGGGTCTGACCTTCGTCGTGAAGCAGCCGGGGCACACGCCCGAGCTGGTGTCGGCGTTCCTCGGCTTCGTCCGGCCCCGGATGGGCCTGGCCTTCGACGGCGGGTCGCACCACAAGGCGGCGCTGCCCTCGCCCGTCGGCGGCTTCGACCACGTGTTGTTCTGCGCCCCTTCCCTGCACGGCATGCGGTACGGCGGTCGGCTCGCGGGCGCGTTCCCCATCCACGGCTGCGAGATCGCCGACGAGGACACCGAGACGCTGGTCGAGGCGCGGATCAAGGGGCGTGACGCGCTGCCGTCGACCACCTGGGACCGGGCCGCCCGCCCCGTCCTCGACCTGAAGTTCGACCTGCGCGGCGAGGGCGGCTTCGCGGAACTCGGCGGGCGTACGTCCGTGCGCGAGAAGACGTTCAAGGTGTATCCGCGGCCGATGCTGGACCGGGCCCTGCGGCTGCTGCCGCAGGCCACCGCCGACAGCACCCTGGAGATCCGCAACCACCGGCGTGCGGTCCTCGCGCTCACACCGGCCGGTCTCACACCGCGGACCCCGGAAGAGATCGACCGCTTCCTGCTGGGCTGACGCACGCCACGGGGGACGTGCGGGCGGTCCGGCCCCGGTCCAGGGTCACGATCGCGTCGGCGGCGGCCAGGCCCGAGTGCTCATGGGTGACCAGGAGCGTGGTGCGGCCGCGGGTCGCGTCGAGGATGTCGGCGAGCACGGCGGCCGCGGTGTCCGGGTCGAGTCCCTCGGTGGGTTCGTCGAGGACGAGCACGGGCGGGTCGGCGAGCAACGCGCGGGCCAGGAGCAGCCGTTGGCGCTGGCCGCCCGACATGGTGGCGCCGTCCCCGCCGACGAGGGTGTCCCAGCCGTCGGGCAGCGCCTCGATCCACTCCAGGATCCGCGCCCTGCGGGCCGCTTCGCGCAGCTCGGCGTCGCTGGCGTCGGGGCGGGCCAGGAGCAGATTCGCGCGGAGCGTGGTGTGGAAGACGTGCGCGTCCTGGGTCATGCCGGTGATCAGGCGGCGGGCGTCGGCCCCCGCGCTGTCGGCGAGTTCACGCCCGCCGACCCGGATGCTCCCCGCCTCGTAGGGCACGAACCGCATGAGCGCCGCGATCAGCGTCGACTTTCCCGAGCCGCTGGCGCCGACGAGCACGACCCTGCGGCCGGGCGGCAGCCGCAGGCTCGCCCCGTCGAGGGCGGGCGGCGCGTCGGGGTGGTGGCGCACCCGCAGCCCGGTGATCTCCACGCCGACGGGTCCTTCGGCGGGCAGCGGGACCGGGGCGGGCGGGTCGGTGACCGGGTGCGGTGTGTCGAGGACGTCGGACAGCCGGCGTGCGGAGGCCCGCACTTGGACGAGGTGGCGGGCAGCGGCGGGCAGCGGTGCGAGCGCCTCGAAGGAGACGAGGGCGAGCACCGCGAGGACCGTGAGGTGCACGGCCGGCAGTTCACCGGCCGCGTGCGCGCGCAGCGCGAGCCAGGTGACGGCGGCCGTCGCCCCGGCCTGGAGCAGCAGCACCACGGCGGAGGCGAGCGACGTGGTCAGGGCGCCGCGGCGTTCGAGCGCGGCGATCCGGGACGCGGCACGCCGGGCCCGCTCGTGGGTGCGGCCCCGGGCGCCGTACGCGGCGAGATCCGCCGCGCCCTGCGTCAAGTCCACGGTGACGGCGGCGAGTTCGGCCCGTGCCTCCTTCTCCGTACGCCCCGTGCGGCGGGACAGTGCGAGCACCAGGGCGGGCACGAGGAGCCCCGCCACGGCGAGGAGGGCACCGAGCAGGACGCCCGCCTGCGGCAGCAGCGCCAGGGCCGTGCCGGTGGCGGCCGCGGCGACCGCGCAGGCGGCAGCGGCCGGGATCAGGACCCGCAGGAGCAGGTTCTGTGCGGCGTCGACGTCGTCGACGAGGCGGGTGAGCAGGTCGCCGCCGCGGAAGGCGGGGGTGCCCGCGGGGGCGAGCGGCACCAGCGCCTCGTACACCCGGGTGCGGAATCCCGCGACGGCCCGCAGCACCCCGTCGTGGCCGAGCAGCCGGTCGGTGTAGCGCAGCGCGCCCCGCCCCAGGGCCAGCGCGCGTACGGCGACGATCGCGAGGCTCACCGAGGCGAGCGGCGGCTGTTCGGCGGCGCGGGTGATCAGCCAGGCGGCGGTGGCCATCAGCGCGGCACCGGCGAGGTCGCTGCAGGCCGCGGCGAGTGCGGCGGGCAGCAGCCTGCGCCAGTACGGAAGGAGGTGGCGCAGCAGCCGGACGGTGGGGCACGGCCGGGCGGGCGCGGCGAGGGATGCGGTGCGGGAGGTCATGAGGTCACCAGGCTTTCCGCGGGCGCCGGTTCGGGGAGGGTGCGGCCGCCCGCGCGGACCGTGATGATCCGGTCGGCGTGCGGCAGCAGGCTCGTGCGGTGGGCGACCACGAGCGCGGTGCGGCCGCGCATCAGGCCGACGGTGGCGCGGGTGACGGCGGCTTCGCTCTCGGGGTCGAGGTGGGCGGTCGGTTCGTCGAGGAGCAGGACGGGGGCGTCCTTGAGGAACGCGCGGGCCAGCGCGATCCGTTGGCGCTGGCCCGCGGAGAGCCCGGCGCCGTGTTCGCCGAGCACCGTGTCGTACGCCCGGGGCAGCTCGGCCACGAAGAGGTCGGCCGACGCGGCGCGGGCCGCGCGGCGCACCTCGGCGTCGCTCGCGCCCGGCCGTCCGAGGCGGATGTTGTCGGCGACGGACGCCGCGAACAGGTGCGGACGCTGCGGCACCCACGCCACCTGGGCGCGCCAGTCGTCGGGGTCGAGGGCGGCGAGGTCGGTGCCGTCGACCTCGACCCGGCCGGAGGCGGGGGTGGCGAAGCCGAGGAGCAGGGCGAGGAGCGTGGACTTGCCCGCGCCGCTCGGGCCGACCAGGGCCACGTGTTCGCCGGGGCGGACGGTGAGGGAGACACGGTGCAGGGCGGGCTCGGGGCGGCCCGGGTACTGGACGGTGACCTCGTCCAGGCGCAGCTGGGCCGTGCGGGCGTCGGGGGTCGCGGCGGGGGTGTCCTTGGGAGCGCCGGGGCGGCGCGGGTCCGCCGGGTCGTCGACGAGGGCGAAGACCCGTTCGGCAACCGCGATGCCCTCGGCGCTGTCGTGGAAGGCCGCGCCCGCCGCGCGCAGCGGCAGATACGCCTCGGGGGCGAGGAAGAGGACGACGAGCGCCGTGCGCAGGTCCACGCCGCCGTGCAGCAGCCGCAGCCCAACCGGGACGGCGACCAGCGCGACGGAGAGGGTGGCGACCGTCTCCAGGACGAAGGAGGAGAGGAACGCCACGCGCAGCGTCCGCAGGGTGGCCCGGCGGTGGGCGTCGGCCATCTCGCCCACCACCCGGGCCTGGTGCCGTTCACGGCCGAACGCGCGCAGGGTCGGCAGACCGGCCACCACGTCGAGGAAGTGCCCGCCGAGCCGGGAGAGCAACTGCCATTGCCGTGCGGTGCGTTGGGCGGTGTGCATGCCGACGAGGGCGCCGAACACGGGGATCAGCGGCAGCGTCACGAGGATGATCAGCGCCGAGGTCCAGTCGGTCCACAGGAGCCAGCCGACGATCGTGAGCGGCACCACCGCGGTGGCCGTCAGCGTGGGCAGGTAGCCGACGACGTACGGGTCGATGGCGTCGAGTCCGCGGGTGAGCAGCGTGGCCGTCTCACCGTGTCTGCGGGCCGCGAGGCGCAGCGGTCCCGTGTGCGCGAGGCGGCCGGTGATCCGCTCGCGCAGTGCGCGTTTGGCGTCGGCCGCGGCGCGCTGCGCGAGCCCGCCGCGGGCCCAGGCCAGGAGCGCGCGCAGCGCCATGACGGCGGCCAGCGCGGCCAGTGGCGCCCCGCGGGGCGGCTGTCCGGCGAAGCCGTCCGCGAGCAGTGTCGCCAGCAGCACCGCCTGGGCGACGACGAGCCCCGCGCCGACGAGCGCGAGCACCGTGGAGTACGTCATGTGGCGCCGCAGCACCGGCAGTTCGCGCAGCAGGCGGCGTTCGACGGGTTTCATCGTGGGGCCCTCTCGGCAGCGGCTGGTCAGAAGTAGCTGGGGTGACGTCGGCCCGTCCGCCCCCTGAACGCCCACCAGCTCCATGACTGGTAGGCGAGGATGACCGGGACCACCAGGACCCCGAACACGCTGAGGATCTTCAGCGTGGCGCCGTCGGTGACGGCGTGGTCGATGGTCAGGCCGGTGCCCGCCGGGCTGATCAGGAGGTACGGGTAGTGGCCCGCCCCCACGAGCAGCACGGGCAGCGCGGTCGCGCAGCAGGTGGCCGCGAACGCCCGGACGCGGTGTCCGCGCGAGGAGGACCAGTGGGCCCCGGCGAGCGCCGCGGCGAGCAGGGCGGTGATGACCGCCGAGGTCGCGCGGTTCGTCATCGAGGCGCCCGCGCCGAAGAGCGTCAGGAGCAGCGCGAGCGTGCCCACGGCGGCGGCGCCGGTCAGCAGCTGCTCCCCCATTCGGCGTGCCCGGGTGGCGAGTTCGGGGGCCGAGCGCAGGGCGACGAAGTATGCGCCGTGCGCGGCGAAGAGCAGTGCGGTGGTCACGCCGCAGGCCAGCACGAAGGGGGTGAACACGTCGCCGAATCCGATGTGGAAGCTTCCGTCGGACCTGCGGGGCACCCCGTGGAGCAGCAGGCCGATGACGAGTCCCCAGCACAGGGCGGGCAGCGCGCCGCCGAACACGATGAGGGCGTCCCAGCACCGTCTGCCGCGGGCGCCGCGGGCGCGGCCGCGCAGCTGGATCGCCGCGTTGCCGAGGACCAGGCCGACGAGGATCGCCACGATCAGGGGGTAGAGGCCGGACAGGAGGGTGCCTTCCAGGTGCGGGAAGGCACCGAACAGGACGCCGGTGAAGGCGACGAGCCAGACTTCGTTGCCGAGGAAGAACGGCGCGATGGCGTCGAGGGCGGCGTTGCGGTCGGCCTCGGGCCCGGGTGTGCGCGCCTCCTTCCGGTCCTTGGGGTCGCCGAGGTAGGGGTGCAGCATCTGTACGCCGTAGTCGTAGCCGCCGAGCACGAAGTACCCGGCGAGGAGCAGGCCGAGGAGGGCCAGCCAGAGGGTCTCCAGACTCATCTCGCTCACCTTTCTGTGACGGAGGGGGAGTTACACGGCGGTGGCGCCGACCGGTTCGGTCTCGGCGGGGAGCGGTTCCGTGGCGCCCAGCTGGGTGGCGTCGGGGCC
Organism: Streptomyces sp. NPDC059002; assembly: GCF_042740435.1. Taxonomy (NCBI): domain Bacteria; kingdom Bacillati; phylum Actinomycetota; class Actinomycetes; order Kitasatosporales; family Streptomycetaceae; genus Streptomyces; species Streptomyces sp. NPDC059002. The sequence continues at coordinate 298,763 of NZ_JBHYJI010000002.1, forward strand.
GCGCAGGGCGAAGCGGGTGATCAGGGTCCAGTTCGTCACGGCCAGCGCGAGGAAGATGGCGATGAAGACGGTGCAGGACACGGCGAGCGCGGCCGTACTGACGTGGGAGAGCGCGTCGTCGACGGTCAACTCGCCATAGACGAGCCAGGGTTGGCGGCCGACCTCGCGGACGACCCAGCCGCCCACGGAGGCGACGAAGGGGAACGGGACCGTCGCGACGAGGATCCATGAGGCCCAGCGCCAGCGGATCAGCCGGTCCTTCCACAGCAGGACGACGGCGACGAGGGTGATGGTGGACACGGTGTTGCCGATGAGCGTCATGGCGTCCATCGAGAACCGGATCGTGTCCTGCCAGGGCACGTAGTCGCCGGGCCCGTGCTCCTTGACGAGCTGCGCCTGCAGTTCGGCGACGCCGCTGTTCTCCAGGACCGCGTCCTTCATGGGCTGGGTCCGCTCGATCACGGGCCGCTGCATCTCGCCGACGATGACGACGAAGAAGGAAGTGACCGTGGCCACCCACAGTCCCAGGCGCAGGGAGCCGCGGAACAGCTCGGTCTCCTTGGTGCCCCGCAGGAAGTGCCAGGCGCTGATCCCCGCGACGAAGACGCCGCCGGTCGTGAGCGCGGCGAGCGTGACGTGGAAGAGCGCGACCAGGGCGCTCGAGTTGGTGAGCAGCGCGCCGAAGTCGGTCAAGTAGGCGGCGCCGTCGCGCACTTCGTAGCCGACGGGGTGCTGCATGAAGCCGTTGGCGATCATGATCCAGTAGCCGGAGGCGTACGCGGTCAGGGCGACCAGCCAGATGAGCGTGACGTGCACGCCCCTGCGCATGCGGCCCCAGCCGAATATCCACATGCCGAGGAAGGTGGACTCGGCGAAGAAGGCGATGAGGGTTTCGAGGGCGAGGGGCGCGCCGAAGACATTGCCCGCGAACTTGCTCAGGCCGCTCCAGCTGAGTCCGAACTGGAACTCCATGACCAGGCCGGTGACGATGCCGACCGCGTAGTTGATGACGTAGAGCTGTCCCCAGAAGCGGGTCATGCGCTCCCGGATGGCTCTCTTGGCGGGATCACGGGTGAACGCGGCTCTGGTGTGCATGACCGCCACGAGAGGGACGAGTCCCATGGTGAGGATCACGAACAGCCAGTGGATGCCGGTCGTGGCCGCGAACTGGAGTCGGGCCAGATCCGCAGCGCTCATGGTGCGACCTTCCTGGACGTCGGGTGCGGGATCGGACGGAGGGGAGGCCACCGCGTCGCGTGTGCAGGTGCCGGGCGCCGTTGACCGTCATCTGCGCGGTGGCCTCGATGACGACCGTAGAGAGAACCGCTTATGCATTTCCAAGACCGGTTTCGCCATGTGAAGATGCCCTGACAGGCATGAGTGAAGGTGGATCGTGGATCTTCTGCAGTTGCGCTACTTCCAGGCAGTCGCCCGTTACGAGCACATCAGCCGCGCCGCGCAGGAGCTGCGCGTCGCCCAGCCCTCGCTCAGCCGCACCATCGCCCGCCTGGAAGCCGACCTCGGCACCCCGCTCTTCGACCGCGAGGGCCGCCGCATCCGGCTCAACCAGTACGGCGCGATCTTCCTGCGCCACGTCGACCGCGCCCTGAGCGAACTCGACGACGGCCGCAGGGCGCTGCGCGACGCCCGCGACACGGGACTCGGCCGGGTCGGCATCGCCTCCGAGACGCTCCTGACGATCAGCCCGCTGCTCGGCAGCTTCCGGGCCGCCTACCCCCGCGCCGACGTGCGCCTCTACCAGTCGGACGCCGAGGAGATGGACCGTCAGCTGCGGGCGGGCGAGGTCGACTTCTGTGTCGCGTCGCAGCCGCTGACCGGCGCGAACCTCGAATCGATCGAGCTCGCCCGCGAGGAGGTGCTGCTCGCGGTGCCGTTCGGGCACTGGCTCGACGGCCGGGAGAGCGTGACGATTCCCGAGATCGCCGACGAGCCCTTCGTCAGCACGCGCCGCGGCCACTGGCAACGCGCCCTGCTCGACAAGCTGTTCGCCGCCGAGGGGCTCACGCCGGTGCTGTCCTGCGAGGGCAACGAACCGGCCGCGAGCCAGAACATGATCAGCGCGGGTCTCGGCATCGGCCTCATCCCGGCGATGTCCCGGCAGGCCGGCACGGAGACGCCCGTCCCGGTGGCCTGGGTGCATGTGGACGCGCCCGGCTGCAGCCGGGTGCTCACCCTGGTGTGGAACCGCGACGCCTACCTGTCCGAAGCCGCCCTGAGGCTGCGGGAGTTCATCACCAGCAGGCCGCTGATGACCCACCGCCTGCCCGACCCGCGGCGCGGGCGCGACCACGACGCCCCGTAGCTCCGTCCTGGCGCACCACCGGACTCCTCTGGTACGTTCCGAAACGCCGCCATACCCCTGGCCCACGACGTCGCGTGTCGCAACGGCCGGTGTGTGAAGGCGAGTCGGCAGGGGTGTCGCGTCCCCCACCGGCCGGCCACGGCGCCCCGCGCACCCACTGGTCCCCCCGCATCTTTCCTGCATCCACTTGCCCGGCGTCCGTGCCGCGGCGCGCCCTCGCGCGCCCGAACCTCCGGACACCATCGAGGAGTTCCGTCATGCCCAGAATCACGTATGTGACCGCCGACGAGACCACCTGGAACATCGAGGTGCCGATCGGCACGAGCGTCATGCGCGGCGCCGTCTTCAACGACGTCGACGGCATCGTCGCCCAGTGCGGCGGCAACGCCCAGTGCGCCACCTGCCACGTCTACGTGGACGAGTCGACCATCGGCAGGCTGGCCGCGACCGGGCCCGACGAGGACGACCTGCTCGACTTCACCGCGAGCCCCCGCCGGCCCAACAGCCGTCTGAGCTGCCAGCTCCAGGTGACCGACGACCTGGACGGCCTCGTCGTCCACCTTCCGGAACGGCAGAACTGATGACGCACGGCACGACGTCACCCGATTCCGTCGTCGTGGTGGGGGCCGGACAGGGCGGCTATCAGACCGCGGCTTCCCTGCGCGAGTACGGCTACACCGGGCGCATCACGCTCATCAGCGCCGAGGACGCACTCCCCTACGAACGTCCGCCGCTGTCCAAGCAGTTCCTCAAGGACGACGCCTATCTGGAGGGCGGCGCACAGCTGTGGCTGCGGCCCGCCACCTACTACGTACGCCACTCCATCGACCTGGTCGCGGGCACCGTGACGGCGATCGACCGGGGCGCCCGCACGGTCCGCCTCACCGACGGCTCCACGTACGACTACGGCCATCTGGTCCTGGCCACCGGCGCGCGGCCGCGCACGCTCGACGTGCCGGGCGCCGGACTGCGCGGGGTGCACACCCTGCGCACCGCGCGGGACGCCACCGCACTCCGGGCCTCGCTGGCCGCCGCCCGGCGCGCGGTGGTGGTGGGTGCCGGGTTCATCGGGCTCGAATTCGCCGCGGTGGCACGGGAGTCGGGCTGCGAGGTGACGGTCGTCGAGGCGTTGGACCGGCCACTGGCCCGGGCCGTGTCGGCGCGGACCGCCGAGCACGTCACCCGGCTGCACCGGAACGCGGGCACCCGCCTCCTGTTCGGTCACGGTGTCGCCGCCGTGCACGGCAACGGCCGCGGCGCGGTGGTGGCGGTGGAGCTGGACGACGGCCGAAGGATCCCCGCCGATCTGGTCCTGACCGGCGTCGGCGTCACCCCGCGCACGGACCTGGCCACCGTGGCGGGACTCCCGGTGGACGGCGGCATCACCGTCGACTCCCGCCTCCTGACCGGCGATCCGCACATCTCCGCCATCGGCGACTGCGCGACGTTCCCTCAGGTGCGCTCCGGGAATCCGCTGCGGCTCGAGTCGGTGCAGAACGCCGTCGGCCACGCCCGGCTCGTCGCAGGACGGCTGACCGGGGCCTCTCACGCGTACGACGAACTGCCCTGGTTCTGGAGCGACCAGTTCTCCACCACCGTACAGATAGCGGGACTTGACGAGGGTCATGACGGCGAGGTGATGCTCGGCGACCCGCCCGACGCGTTCTCCGTGCTCCTCTTCGACGGCGGACACCTGCGCGCCGTCGAGTCCGTCAACCGCCCCGGCGACCACCTCGCGTCCCGCCAACTCCTCGGCAGATGCATCCCGTTGGGCCCGGACGAAGCGGCCGCACCGGGCTTCACCCTCAAGGGGCATCTCGCGCGGCACCGGAAGGGAGCGGCCAAGACCGGCCGGTCGGCGGCGCACGGAGCATGACCCGCTGGAGCCGTGGCGCCGACATCACGGCTCCTGCCACATCCGCCGCGTGCGCGTGGGGGATTCCCGCGCCCCCACTCCACGGCGGGCACCCGCTCGGGAGGCTGTTGAGGGGAGCGAGTCCTCCCGAGCACGCGACGACCGCCGCCGCGTCCGACGGCGCCGTCGCCCCCATGGACCCTGCCCGGGTCGGATTCCGCCCGGCCATGGCTCTGGGTTCCGAAGATATCCCTCCACGGCCCACTCGCCAGCCCTTTGGCGGTATCGGTCCTTCCTGATTCCCGGCCCGCCGCTAGCCGTCGGCCAACGGCAGCGGTGCGAAGGCGTGGTCCTGCCAGAGCAGCCCGGACGTCTCCTCCGGGTAGGGGGCGACCGTCGGGTGGGTGTCGAAGAGCCGGGTCGGGCGTCGTGCCGTGTCGTACGCGGGCCAGCCCGGGTCGCCGTGGGTCGCGAACGCCGTCCAGGCGCCACGGAATTGCGCGGACAGTTCCTCCGCGTCCGGGGAGGGTTGCTCGCCGAGGAGCGCGGCGGTCTGGCCGTGTGCCAGATTGCCGAAGACGAGCGGCACGTCGAGGCCGTGGCAGGCACCGAACGCGCCGTCCATGCCCGGTGCGGACCAGGTCAGCTCGTACAGGTGGGCGCGGCCCCCGGCGTCGGTCTGCGCCTGCGCGAGGCGGAGGGACGGCATGCGGAACAGCCAGTCGGAGTTGACCAGTTCGTACAGTTCCTCAGGGCCCGCGGCCGGAAACGCGTCCCGGTAGCGGCGTGCCCCGTCGGGGCCGGGCGCGAGGATCCGCAGAGCGGTCGCCGCCTGCTCCTCGGTCACCTGGCCGAGCATCCCCTCGACCGCGGTGAACAGCCGCTGTTCGTCCCGCGTGTGGCCGACGAGGAGGTCGACGTCCCGGCCCGCGCCGTCGGCGAGCGCCTGCCACGGGGTGGCGGTCAGGACGTCGCCGTCGACGACCGGCGCGAAGGGGATCGTCCGGTGCGCGGGCCGCCCCCAACGCCCCACCCACTGCCCGAGCTTGGCGGTGACGGCGTCCCCTGCGGCGGCCAGCAGAATCGGGTCCACGTCCGCCAGATCGGCCGCCGTGGGCCGCAGCGCGAGATCGGTGGCGCAGGCGGCGGTGACGTCGGCGGCGAGTTCCGGCGTGAAGAACGTGCCCTGCACGCTCTGCGCGACGGCCCTGCGGAAGAGCCCGCCCCCGTGCCCCATCGCGAGCAGCGCGGCGACCGAACCGCCGCCCGCCGACTGTCCGAAGACCGTGACCCGCGCCGGGTCCCCGCCGAAGGCCCGGATGTGGTCACGGACCCACTCCAGGGCGGCGACCTGGTCGAGCAGTCCGCGGTTGGCCGGTGCGCCCTCGATCCACGCGAACCCCTCAAGTCCCAGACGGTAGTTGAAGGTCACCACGACGACGCCGCCCTCGCGGGCCAGCCGCCCGCCGTCGTACTCGGGCAGCCCCGACATGCCGATCACATACGCGCCGCCCTGGATCCACACCATCACCGGCAGCCCCGCGCCCGCGCCGGGATCGGGCGTCCAGACGTTGACCGTCAGCCAGTCGTCACCCGGCGACTCCCCCGCGAGCGCGTCCATCCCGAACACCCCGGCCTGCGGCGGGGGCGGCCCGAACCGGACGGCATCGCGCACCCCGTCCCACCGGCGCACCGGCCGCGGCGGGCCGAACCGCCGCGCGCCGACGGGCGGTTCGGCGTACGGAATCCCCCGGAAGACCGCCACTCCCCCCGCACGGCTGCCGCGCAGCGCTCCGGCAGCGGTGCGGACCACCGGAGCGGACCCGGACTCGGACGGCTGTGACGCGGCAGCGGACATCGCGGCTACTCCTGGGAGAGATGAGCCTGACTGGTGCGGTGGCGGTGCGACGCCCGGTCCGGCGGCGCAGTGGCACTCCGTCCAGTTCAGCGCAAACCCCGGGCGGGAGCGAGCGATTAACGCCCCCGCGGCCCGTCCGAGGTCACCGGAGCCCGTCGAAGTCCTTCCCCACCGTGAGGGTCACCGCGCCGGGCTCGGCGTCGGCGGCCGGGACGGCGCGGGTGCCCGGCAGGCGGGACGCGAGCACCCTGGCCCGGCTCTTCGCGCCCTGCGGGTACGTGATCCCGGTCTTGTCCGCCTCGGCGGGCGCGTTGCCGGTCCCGGTGACCGTGAAGCCCGCATCGCGCAGTTCCTTCGCGACCGCGGCCGCGCGCCCTGATGCACCGGTGCCGTTGAGGACGCGCACGCCCACCTTCGAGGCGTACACGGGTGCCTTCGCGGCCTTCTCCAGGTCCTTCTTCTCACCCTTGCCGACCTCCCGGTCCTTGGCGAGGGATGTGAACAGGTCGGCGGCCTGCGGGAATTGCCACATGACGTTCGCCTTGTCGGTGGGCACGTCGGCCTGGCGCGGGTAGTTCGGCACGGTCAGGAAGGTCAGCCGGTCCTCCGGGATGCCCTTGAGCTCGGAGGCGAGCCCGTAGAGGGGCTTGATACCGGCCAGGGACTTGTCCGTGGTGAGCGACTTGGTGGCCGACTGCAGGAAGCCGTACAGGGACTTGGGGCTGGTGAGCTTGGACTGGGCCTTCTCGGCCAGGGCCTCCATGAACTCCTGCTGGCGGCCGATGCGTCCGATGTCCGAGCCGTCGCCGACGCTGTAGCGCGTGCGGACGTAGCCCAGCGCCTTCTCGTCGTCGACGGTCTGGCAGCCGGCTTCCATGTCGAGGTGGGCCTTCTTGTCGTGGATCGGCTGCTCGGGGCAGACCTCGATCCCGTCAAGGGCGTTGACCATGCCCTTGAAGCCCTGGAAGTCGACGGACATGAAGTGGTCGATGCGCAGGCCCGTGCGCGCCTCGACCGTCTTGATGGTGCAGGCCGCCGCGCCCGCGACCTCGCCGGTGCTGCCGCCGATCGAGAACGCCTCGTTGATCTTGAAGTGATGGGCGGCCGACGTGCTGCCGTCGCCCTTCTCGCAGGCGGGGATCTGCACCCAGGAGTCGCGCGGGAAGGAGACGACGGTGGCCCACTCCCGGTCGGCCGGGATGTGCACGACCATCAGCGTGTCCGACTGCATGGTCGTGAGGTTCTTGCCGTACTTGGCGTTGGCGCCGTCGCGGCTGTCCGAGCCGACGACGAGGATGTTCTTCGAGCCCGGGCTGAGGTTGGCGGGGCGGTCGCCGCCCAGCTTGTTGTCGACGTCCGCGGCGTGGATGTTGTTGTCGAGGTCCGTGTAGACCCACGCGCCGACCCCGGCCACCGCGAGGATGAGGGCGGAGAACGTGGCCGCGACCCAGAACAGGATCCGGCCCCGCCGCGTCAGCCGGGTGGATCCGCTTCCGGGGCCTCTCCTCGTGCCGCCCCGGCCCTGTCCGCGTCGGCCTGCGCCGTTTCCACCCACCCGGGAACCTCCTGATCTCGCCCGCCACATGACTGTCACACGGCATCACAGGCCGCCGGGCCGCGTCGAATGCCCGAACTCTACAGGTTTGTAGATGCCGATGATCGTCGATCATCCGGATCCGCGTAGCATCCCCGGTCGGGCGACAATCACCGAAGAGCACCAAGGACACCCCTGGACGGGTCAGGGGGAACGGCAGTGAGCAGCACACCGGCGGGGACGCGGGACGGCGGGACCCAGGACGCCGCGCCGGCACCGGCGGGGCGCAACCGTGCCGCGAAGGTCAGTGCCTTCTTCGCCCTCGGCGGCGTCGCGTTCCTCGGCAACTTCGCGACCGGCATCGCCCTGCTCAACCCGCCCGTCTTCATCGCCCTGGCCGTCGTCTGCGCCCTGATCGCCGTCGTCACGGGGCACGTCGGCCGCTTCCGTGGCCGCCGCCTCGCCGGCGAGGGACGCGGGCTCGCCCTCGCGGGCATCCTCACCGGCTGGCTCGTGCTGTTCGTCTGCGCCCTGGCGATCCTCGCCCTCGTCGGACTCGTCGCGGGTATCGCGGCGCTGTCGGACAACGTCTGACCGGACCGCACGTCCCGCGGAGCGCTCAGCGCCTGCTCGCGGCCACCGCGACGGTGCCGGCCAGGGCGGCGAGTGCCACGCACAGGGGCGAGTACACGGCCGAGTTCCACCGCTGGAACTCCTCGGCGGCCCCGGAGTTCATGAAGTACCCGCCCAGACCGCGCACGAGCAGCACCGCCGTCAGGCCGTACATGCCCGCGAGGCGCAGCCACTCGGGGCCGATCCCCGGGACGGACCCGTTGACCATGAGGGTGAGCAGGGCGCCGGCGAACAGCGCGAGGCCCACCAGGGCGGTGAGCGGTCCCGACGGCATCTCGCCGTCGTCGCTGCCGGCGATCGTCCTGGTGAACGTCATCGCGTCCGCCATCGGCCAGGGCGTGAACACCCAGATGAAGTGGAGCAGGCCGATGATCGCGAGGACGGCCGCCAACACGACGGGGACAACAGTACGGACCATGATCCAGTGCCTCCAGCTCCGTCGACCCCTCATCTATACGGGGTCGTATGGATCGGACCCTAGCAGCCATCTATACGATGCCGTACAGATGGGTGTCCCGGCGGAGAAGCGGAACGGAGCGGCACATGGCGGTGGCCCGCACCCCACGTCACAAGTGGATCGACGAAGGACTGCACGCGCTCGCGAGAGGCGGCCCCGACGCCGTGCAGATCGAGGCGCTGGCCAAGGCACTTGGCGTCTCCAAGGGAGGCTTCTACGGATACTTCGCCGACCGGCGCACCCTGCTCGACGAGATGCTCGACCGCTGGGAACGCGAGGTCACCGAAGAAGTGGAAGCCCGCGTCGAGCAGCAGGGCGGCGACGCGAAGGACCGGCTGCGCCATCTGTTCGCGATCGTCGACACGGGCGAAGGGCTCGACACCGACATCACGACCGACCTGGCGATCCGCGACTGGGCCCGGCGCGACCCGGCGGTCGCCGCACGCGTACGACGCGTCGACAACCGCCACATGGACTACCTGCGTTCGCTGTACCGCGCCTTCTGCGCCGACGAGACCGAGGTCGAGGCGCGCTGCCTGATCACCTTCTCGCTGTACATCGCCGACCGCTTCCTGTTCGCCGACAACGGCGACCGCAGCCGTGCCGACGTCAACGAACGCACGACGAGGTGGCTGCTCGCCTCGCCGAACTAGGGCCGCTCCGCCGGACGTTCCGGGTCGTACGCCCGAAGGCCGGGGATCCAGCCCCGCACCACCCCGCGGTACACCTCGTACTCCGCCCCGAACTGCCGTCGCAGCGTGGGCTCTTCATAGGTGCGGACGAACGTCGCCATCACCGCCCAGGCCACCAGGCCGTACCCGAGCAGCAGCGGGCGCGCGAGCACCAGGCCCTGGGCGAGGATGAGCGCCACCACCGCCACGTACATCGGGTTGCGCACATAGCGGTAGGCGCCGGTGATCACCAGATGCGCGGTGGGCGCCACCGGCGCGGGCGTGCCGAGGCCCTGCACCACGAAGCGGCCGAAGGAGTGCACGAGGAGCGCCGCCGAGCCGACGCACACGATCCAGCCCGCCGCGCGCACCGCCCAGGGCCACGATCCCCCGTCCGACCAGCCGTCCGAGAGCCACCACGGCACCAGGCCCGTCACCACCCCCGGCGCCACCACCAAGAAGACCGCGCTACCGGCCGCCGCCGCACCCTGACGCATGGCATCAGGATGCGAGATCCACCGCGCCGCGGAAAGGTCCACGACCGGACGGGGCACCAAGGCGCGCGGGGCGTACGCCGTGCGGACGCGCGAGGGTGTGCGCGCGTGCGCACCGCCGCACCGCCCCCCACGTGCAGGTTGTCAGTTTGATCATTGCGCATTACTGTCACCACGCCTTGGTGAACGGGAAATCCGGTGTGATGCCGGTGCGGCCCTCGCCACTGTGATCGGGAAGTCCGGCTCCAGCCCTCGCGGCAGCCACTGGGTGCGCACGCACCCGGGAAGGCGGAGTCCGGTCGGTACGACCCGTCAGCCAGGAGACCGGCCAGGGCGCGTTGTCCATCCACGAGGTGCTGGAGAGGGTCTGCCGAGCCATGCACATAGCCGAGGGTTTCCTTCCCCCGGCGCACGCGATCGCCTGGGGCGTAGCGTCCGCGCCGTTCGTCGTCCACGGAGTCCGCTCCCTGACCCGTGAGGTCAGGGAACACCCGGAGAGCACCCTGCTCCTCGGCGCCTCCGGGGCCTTCACATTCGTCCTGTCCGCGCTGAAGATCCCTTCCGTGACGGGCAGTTGCTCGCACCCCACGGGCACGGGGCTCGGCGCCATCCTGTTCCGGCCGCCGATCATGACGGTGCTCGGCACCATCACCCTGCTGTTCCAGGCGCTGCTGCTCGCCCACGGCGGGCTCACCACGCTCGGCGCCAACGTCTTCTCCATGGCGATCGTCGGCCCCTGGGCGGGATACGCCGTCTACCGGCTCCTCAAGCGGTACGACGTGCCGCTGATGGTCGCCGTGTTCTGCGGCGCCTTCGTCGCCGACCTGTCCACGTACTGCGTCACCAGCGTCCAGCTGGCCCTGGCGTTCCCGGACCCCAGCAGCGGATTCATCGGCGCCCTGGGCAAGTTCGGCGGCATCTTCGCCGTCACGCAGATCCCGCTGGCCGTCAGCGAGGGCCTGCTCACGGTCGTGGTGATGCGGCTGCTCACGCAGTCCAGCAAGGGGGAACTGACGCGGCTCGGCGTACTGCCGCGCAGCACACAGCCGACGGGTACGACGGAGCAGACCGAGACGGAGGCCGGTGCCCGATGAGCCGGAACGCGAAGATCAACACGCTGCTGCTCGTCATCGTCGCCGCGCTCGCGGCACTGCCCTTGATCCTCGGGCTCGGCGACGACAAGGAAGAGCCGTTCGCGGGGGCCGACGCCCAGGCCGAGAGTGCGATCACCGAACTCGAACCGGACTACAAGCCCTGGTTCTCGCCGCTGTACGAACCGCCTTCCGGAGAGGTCGAGTCGGCGCTGTTCGCCCTCCAGGCGGCCATCGGCGCGGGCGTGCTCGCGTACTACTTCGGGCTGCGCAAGGGGCGCCGCCAGGGCGAGGAGCGCGCCCTGGCGCAGGCCACCGACGCCGGGGCCGACGCGGCCCGGCCCGAGTCCGGACAGGTCTGACCCGGAGTGCTGCCCATCGATGCGGCGGCGCACAGCAGCCGCTGGCGCCGCCGTCACCCCGTGGACAAGGCCGTGCTCGGGCTCGGCCTCACCGTCCTCGCCATCTCCCTGCCGCCCTGGCCGGGCGCGGCCCTCGTGCTGGCCGCCGCGCTCGCCGTGCTCCTGGGCCCCGCGGGTGTGCCCCCGCGCAAACTCTGGCGCGCCTACCGCGTCCCGCTCGGCTTCTGCGTCACCGGCGCCCTGACCCTGCTCGTCCAGGTCGGCGGGCCCGACGGGTTCATCACGCCCGCCGACGGCGGCGCGGCGCGCGCGGGCGGTCTGCTCCTGCGCACCTCGGCGGCCTCACTCGGTGTGCTGCTCTTCGCGTTCACGACGCCGATGTCGGACCTGCTGCCCCGACTGGTGCGGGCCGGTGTGCCCGCGCCGGTCGTGGACGTGGCGCTCGTGACGTACCGGATGAGCTTTCTGCTCCTGGACTCCATGGGCCGGATCCGGCAGGCGCAGGCCGCCCGGCTCGGCCACACCACCCGGGCCGCCACCTGGCGTTCCCTGGGCGGTCTCGGCGCGACCGCGTTCGTGCGGGCCTTCGACCGGGCGGGCCGGCTGCAGGCCGGGCTCGCCGGGCGCGGCTACGACGGCACCCTGCGGGTGCTCGTGCCCGAAGCCCGGGTCTCCGGGCGCTTCGTGACCGCGAGCGCGGTCCTCCTCGCGGCCCTGACGGCCCTCACCCTCGTCCTGGAAAGGTTCCTGCCATGAGCGAGCCGGGCGACTCCTTGGTCGCGCTGCGCGGTGTCTCCTACGCCTACGAGGAGGGGCCCACCGTGCTCAGCGGCCTCGACTTCGACGTCGCCGGGGGCAGGGCCCTCGCGCTGCTCGGGCGCAACGGCAGCGGCAAGACGACCCTCATGCGGCTGCTCAGCGGCGGACTGCGCCCGGCCGCGGGCGCGTTGACGCTCGGGGGCACCCCCGTGACGTACGACCGCAAGGGCCTGACCCGGCTGCGCACCACCGTCCAGCTGGTCGTGCAGGACCCGGACGACCAGCTGTTCGCCGCCTCGGTCGAACAGGACGTGTCCTTCGGCCCGTTGAACCTCGGCCTGTCCGACGAGGAGGTCCGCACCCGCGTCGCCGAGGCGCTCGCCGCGCTCGACATCACCGCCCTGTCCGACCGCCCCACCCATCTGCTCTCCTACGGCCAGCGCAAGCGCACCGCCATCGCGGGCGCCGTCGCGATGCGCCCCCGCGTCCTCATCCTCGACGAGCCGACCGCGGGGCTCGACCCCGACGGCCAGGAACGCCTCCTCGGCACGCTGCGGCGGCTGCGGGACGCCGGGACGACCGTGGTCATGGCCACCCACGACGTGGACCTGGCCCTGCGCTGGGCCGACGACGCGGCGCTGCTCACTCCGGCGGGCGTCCGCACGGGCCCGGTCGCGGACCTGCTCGCCGACCGGGAACTCCTCGCGCGGGCCGGGCTGCGGCTGCCGTGGGGCGTCGCCGTCCGGGAACTCCTCAAGGGCCAGGGCCTGCTGCCCGCCACGGGCGACGGGCCCCGCACTCCGGACGAGCTGGCGCATCTGTTCACCCCGTCCCCCGCAAGAAGGGCTCAGTGATCCTTCTGGTGTGTGCCGCACGTTCCTCGGATATGTGATCGCGGAACCTAGGAACTCGGCCGCACTACGCGAGGAGTGACATCCAGAAATGACGTCCGGCGTCGAAACCCTGTCCGGTCGGCGGCACTTGGTGGCACAACGGGTGCGCCCCCTGACCGAGGCTCCGTGGTTCTCCCACACGGCCGTGTGCGCGATCACCCTCAACGCGATGCTCCTGGGGGTGGAGACCTACGCCGGGTTCGCGGACCGCTGGGCCACCCCCCTCGGCATCGTGGAGCACCTGCTGCTCGCGCTCTTCGGCGTCGAGATCCTGCTCAGGGCCCTGGCGCACGCGGACCACCCGGCGGAGTTCTTCCGCAATCCGTGGAACATCTTCGACGCCCTGGTCGTGCTGTGCGCCTTCGCGCCCGGCATCGGCCAGGACTCCACCGTGCTGCGGCTGCTCCGGCTGGCCCGGGTGATCCGCACGGCACGCTTCCTGCCGCAGCTGCGCATCATCCTCAACGCGATCGGCAAGAGCCTGCCGGGCATGGCGAGCTTCCTGCTGGTCGGTTCGCTGGTCCTCTACCTGTACGCCATGATCGGCTGGACCTGCTTCGCCACGGCCGACCCGGAGCGCTACGGCTCACTGGGCCGCGCGGTGATCACCCTCTTCGTCCTCATGACGCTCGACGGACTCGGTGACCTGGTCCACGCGGGCCTGGTGATCTCCCCCTGGTCCTTCATGTACTACGCGTCGTACGTCCTGGTCAGCTCGTTCCTCCTGGTGAACATGCTGATCGGTGTCGTCATCAACTCCCTGGACCAGGCACGGGAGTCCGAAGAAACGTTCAACGCGTCATCCGGTCCCGAGCAGCTGCCGGAGCCGGGATCGGCGGTCGAGCAGGCGACGCTCCAGGACCGCATCGCCACCCTGCGAGCGGGACTCGACGAGCTGGAACAGCAGCTGCCGCTGGTCCCCGCCGGCCGGTCACCCGGGGTTCACGACCGCGTCTGAACGGCGTAGGAGTGGGCGCCGGTGCCCGCGAGGGCGCCGCCGGAGACGATCAGATACGCGTCGCGGATGGGCGTGCCGTCGAGCCAGCACTCCAGGATCTCGCGGGTGCCCGCGGCGTAGCGGGCCTGGGCGGAGAGTGAGGATCCCGAGATGTGCGGGGTCATCCCGTGGTGCGGCATGGTGCGCCACGGGTGGTCGGGCGGCGCGGGCTGCGGATACCAGACGTCGCCCGCGTACCCGGCCAACCGGCCGCTCTCCAGGGCGTGTCGCACCGCGTCCTGGTCGACGATCCGCGCCCGGGCGGTGTTGATGAGGTAGGCGCCGCGCTTCATGGTGGCGAGCAGGTCGGCGTCGAAGAGGTGCTCCGTCTCCGGGTGGAGCGGTGCGTTGACGGTGACGACGTCGCAGTGCGGGACCATGTCGGCCGCCGACTCGTGGAAGACCAGGCCCAGTTCCTCCTCCAGGGCGGCGGGCAGCCGGTGCCGGTCGGTGTAGTGCAGCGTGACGTCGAAGGGGGCGAGGCGGCGCAGGACGGCGATGCCGATGCGTCCCGCCGCGACCGTCCCGACGTGCATGCCCTCCAGGTCGTACGAGCGGGCGACGCAGTCGGCGATGTGCCAGCCGCCCTCGCGGGCCACCCGGTGCGCGGGGAGATAGTCGCGCACCAGCGAGAGCGTCATCATCACGACGTGCTCGGCGACGCTGATGCTGTTGCAGTACGTCACTTCGGCGACGGTCACGCCGTGCGCGATCGCGGCGTCGAGGTCGACGTGGTCGGAGCCGATGCCCGCGGTCACCGCGAGCTTGAGGTTCTTGGCCGCGGCGAGGCGTTCGGCGGTCAGATAGGCGGGCCAGAAGGGCTGCGAGACGACCACGTCGGCGTCGGCCAGTTCGCGGCCGAAGACCGAGTCCGCGCCGTCCTTGTCGGACGTGACGACGAGGGTGTGCCCGCGGCTCTCCAGGAAGGCGCGCAGGCCGAGTTCGCCGGAGACGCTGCCCAGGAGGTGGCCGGGGGTGAAGTCGGTCCCTCTGGGCGTGGGCGCCGACTGGCCGTCGGGGTAGGAGTCGATGCGGGGCAGGTCGTCGCGGGCGCAGGCGGTGGGATATCCGTCGGTGGGGTCGTCGTACAGGACGCAGAGCACCTTGGCCATGGTCACGGCTCCTCGTTCGGGAGGGCGGGCGTGCGGGACGCCCCTCACGGTCCGCGTCCGGCACGCCCGTGGTCAAAGTGAACTCTTCTATCCGCGGCAAGCCGTGGGCTATGAGTCCAGGTGGGCGTGGAGCAGGGTGTCCAGGGTGTCGTGCACCCCGGCCTTCCGTGCGGCCGTCAACAGGGCGCGCACCATGGCGGGTTGCGGGTCCCGTGCCACGAAGGCCAGGCCGACGCGCGGGCCGTGGTCGGGCCCGGAGAGCCGGACCACGCGCATGCCGGGCGGGGTGGCGAACATGTGCAGCCAGGCGTGCGAGATCACGCTCGACCAGCGGCCCGCGGCGAGGTGCGCGTAGAGACCGGCGACGGTGTCCGTCTCCACCGCGGCGGTGGCGCACGCGCCGTCGGCGGCGAAGTTCTCGTCCAGGATGCGGCGGTTGCGCATGCGCGGCGAGAGCAGGCACAGCGGCAGCGCCGCCGCCTGCGCCCAGCCCACCTCGGCGTCCTCGGCGTGCGGCCCGTCGGCGGGGGTGAGGAGCACGTACCGCTCCTCGTACAGCGGCAGCCTGCGCATGTCGCGCAGTGCCTCGTCGTCCAGATAGGTCACCGCCGCATCGATCTCGAAGTCGGCGAGGCGGCGGCTGATGTCACGCGAGGACAGGGACTCCAGGTTCACCTTCGCGGCCGGATGGCGTTCGCAGAACGGCGCGGTGAGCAGCGAGGTGACGGTGAGCGCGGTCGGGATGGCGCCGATCCGCAGCGTGCCGGTCAACTCGCCGCGCAGCGAGGCCAGTTCCTGATGCAGGGCGTCGCGTTCGGCGAGGGTGCGGTGCGCCCAGGCAAGGACGTGCTCGCCTTCGGGCGTCAGGCCCTGGAAGCGGCTCCCGCGCCGGATGACGGGTACGCCGAGCTCGGCCTCCAGCTTGCGTATCCCGGCCGACAGCGACGGCTGCGAGACGAAGCACGCGGCGGCGGCCCGCCCGAAGTGCCGCTCCCTGGCCAGCGCCACCAGATACTCCAGCTGTCGCAGCACAGTTCCTCCAGGTCCCGGCGCCGAGCGGCGGCCCGCCCGCCCCTTCGGTCCACCGGTGCGTCGATGGCACAGGAGAGTGCTGTCAGTTGCAAGGCCATGGGCGGCCAATGGCGGGTGCGTGCGCGGATCTTGAGTCGGTTAGGGTGGCAGATGCAGTGGCCATCCATATGGTGCGGGCCACCGTACGACAGCGGGGAGTGGGGGTTCTCGGCATGACGGACACAACGGCAGGGACCGACGAGGCGCGGCGCGTCGCGGGTCTGGTGGCGGCGCAGGAGAAGGCGGTCGCGCTGTTCGCCGAGGTGGAGGCGCGCGGTCTGGTCGCGCCCGGTGTCGGTGAGCGGGAGGCGAGCGACCGCATCCGCGATCTGGCGAACGACATGTTCGGCACGACCAAGCACTGGCACAAGCGGATCATCCGCTCCGGCCCCAACAGCCTGCTGCCCTACCGGGAGAACCCGCCGGACCGGATCATCAGCGAGGACGACGTCGCCTTCGCCGACTTCGGGCCGATCTTCGAGGAGTACGAGGCGGACTTCGGCCGCACCTACGTGTTCGGCGACGACCCGCACAAGCACCGGCTCCTCACCGACCTGCCGCGCGTCTTCGACGCCGGGCGCGCCGCGTTCGCCGCCGATCCGGACATCACCGGCAAGCAGCTGCACGCCGAGGTCGAGCGGCTCGCCGCGGAGGCGGGCTGGACCCTCGGCATCTGGCACGCGGGGCATCTCGTCGGGGAGTTCCCGCACGAGACCAACGAAGGGGCCAAGGCCGAGTCCTACATCACCCCGGAGAACGACACCCCGCTGCGCCGCACCGACCGCGCGGGCCGCGTCTGCCACTGGATCCTTGAGCTCCACTTCGTCGACGAGCAGCGCGGCTTCGGCGGGTTCTACGAGCAGCTGCTCGACCTCGCGTGACCGTGACCTGCACCGGGGCCCTGCCTGTCCCGGATGTCTCGGCATCCGGCCCGCCCTGTCCGACGGTGGCCTGATCAGTTAGAAAGGTAGGGGTCCTGTCGTCCTCCCGCGGACGCCCGGGACGGTCCCCGCCCACCCTCCACACCGATCCAGAGGTCGTACGCAGATGCCTGCCGCCGCAGCCCCCTGGCTGCTCCTCGCCGTGTTCTCCGGCACCCTGATATCCCTGCAGGCACGGATCACCGGCGAGCTGGCCGCCGGTCTCGGCGACGACGGCTTCGCGGCCGCGGTGATCTCGTTCGGCTCGGGGTTCGTGGTGCTGGCCCTCGGGCTCCTCCTCCTGCGCAAGCCGCGCCGCGGTGCGGGCCTGGTGCTCGCGGACGTGCGCGGCGGGCGGCTCAAGTGGTGGCAGATGCTCGGCGGCTTCGGGGGTGCGGCCTTCGTGCTCACCCAGGGGCTGACCGTCGGGGCGCTCGGCGTCGCGCTGTTCACCGTCGCGATCGTGGCGGGCCAGGTCAGCGGCGGGCTGCTCTTCGACCGGATGGGGCTCGGGCCCGCCGGACCCCAGCGGCCCTCACGGCGCAGGGTCGTCGGCGCGGTGCTCGTGCTCGCGGCGGTCGGCCTGTCGATGGCCGACAAACTCGGCGGCGGATTCCCTTACGTGATGCTGCTGCTCCCGCTGGTCGCGGGCGTGTGCGTGAGCTGGCAGCAGGCGGTCAACGGCCATGTGAAGAACGCCGCGGGCTCCGCGTACGCGGGGACGTTCTTCAACTTCGCGGCCGGTACCACCGCGTTGGGCGTGATCTTCCTGGTGCATGCCGCGGCGGCCGGTGTCCCTTCCGGTCTGCCCAGCGAGCCGTACCTCTACCTGGGCGGTCTGGTCGGCATCGCCTTCATCACCATCGCGGTCGCCACCGTGCAGAAGCTCGGCGTCCTGGTGCTCGGACTGTGCACGATCACCGGCCAGTTGGTCGGCTCACTCGCCCTCGACCTGCTGCTGCCGCACGGCGACACCCGGGTCACGGCAGCCACCGTCGCGGGTGTCGTGCTCGCGCTTGCGGCGGTCTCCGTCGCGGCGCTCTCGGGTCCGCGCACGGGCCGGGTCGTCGCTTCGAGCGGCGCGACCCGGACCGCCGACGCGGAGCGTGTGAAGGGCTAGGCGCTCCGCGGGACATACGGTCCGCATCTGCGGGTGCGCCGTGGCTGGTCGCGCAGTTCCCCGCGCCCCTTCGGGGCGCACCCGAACTGGTTGCGGATGCTCAGGCTCATGGGGGGTGCACCGCGGAAGGCCCCGCGTCCGCGAGCCCCGGTGTGCGATCCGCCTGGCAGATCGGCCGGTCCCCCGGGTCGCTGGTGGGCCACAGGCGTACGGCCACGACGGCGGACCCGAGCGCGAGCGTGGTGAGCGCCGCGGCGGCCGTCGTCATTCCGGCGGCGGAGGCGAGGCCGCCCGCGAGCGGGTAGGTGAGCAGCCAGCAGCTGTGGGTCAGGGCGAACTGGGCGGCGAAGGCGGCCGGCAGGTCGGCGGGCGCGGCCGAGCGCCGGATCAGCCGGCCCGCCGGGGTCAGGACCATGGAGGTGCCCGCGCCGAGGACCGCCCAGGCCGCCAGCAGGCCGGCCCAAGTGACGGTGCCGGACGCGAGGCCCGCGGTGAACAGGCCGAGGGCCGCGGCGAGCACGAAGCCCGCGGGCCGCATGACCGCCCGGTCGCCGTACCGTTCCAGGACGCGCGGCAGCAGCAGGGCGACGACCATGGACCCGGCCCCGAACGCGCCGAGCGCCAGTGATACGTCGCCCGCGCCGCGCCCCAGCCGGTCGCGGACGAGCACCACGGTGTTGACGATGACGAGGGAGCCCCCTGCGGCCGCCGCGAGGTCGAGGGCGAGCAGGGCCCGCAGCCGGGGCGTGGACCAGTAGAGGCGGGTGCCGAACGTCGCCTTGGCGTAGATGCCGCCGCCGCGTTCGACCGGGGCGGGGGCGGGCAGGGCGACGGGGACGACGAGTGCGGCGGAGGCCAGGAAGCCGATGACCGTGCCGGTGAACAGCCAGTTGTAGGTGATCAGGGCGAGCAGTCCGGCGGCGAGGGCCGGGCTGAGCAGGCTCTCCAGTTCGTAGGCGAGCCGGGACAGGGAGAGGGCCCGGGTGTAGTCGCGCTCGGCGGGCAGGATCTCGGGGATGGTGGCCTGGAAGGTGGGCGTGAAGACCGCCGACGCGGCCTGCAGCAGGAAGATCAGGACGTAGATCTGCCAGACCTGGTCCACGAACGGCAGGGCGAGCGCGACGGCGGCGCGGGTGAGGTCCATCGCCACGAGCAGGGCCCGGCGCGGGATCCGGTCGGCGAAGGCGCCGACCACCGGGGCGATGCCCACATAGGCGACCATCTTGATCGCCAGTGCGGTGCCGAGGACGGCGGACGCGTCCGCGCCCGCCAGGTCGTATGCGAGCAGGCTCAGCGCCACCGTCCCGAGTCCCGTGCCCACCAGGGCGATCACATGGGCGGTGAACAGGTGGCGGTAGGTGCGGTTGCGGAGCAGCACGAGCATGACGGCGTCTCCTGGGTCGGCGGCCCGGACACGCTCACGATAGATGACGTGTGCGCACGTGCGCACACGTTTGGCGTGAAGCGTCCGGGCCGCCTTCCTCCTGACGGCCGCTCAGGGATGCCAGGGCTTGCCCGTGACCTGGTGGTCCGCGTGGTTGAGCGCCTCGGTGACCAGTCGGCGCAGATGTCCGTCGCGCAGCGAATAGACCATGCGGCGCCCGTCCTTGCGGGCCTGCACCAGACCGGCGAGGCGCAGTTTGGCCAGATGCTGGCTGACGGCGGGCCGGGCCGCCTCACCGGCCGCCGCCAGCTCGGTGACATCGGCCTCGCCCTGGGCGAGGAGCCACAGCAGATACAGCCGCGTCGGGTCGGCAAGGAGTGCGAAGACCGTCGCCGCGGTCTCCAACTGCTCCCTGCCCGCGGCACGCTGATGCCCATCGGTCGCAGGTGAGGTCATGTCGCGCTCTGGCATGCCCTCATCGTAGAACCGCGGCGACGGCCTCGCGTCATGCGCCGCCCGGGTCACCCGCCGCGGTCGACGCGGACTGCTCCCTGAGGGTGGTGACGATCCCCGAGAAGTCCCGGTCCTTCCCGGCCCCTTCGGCGTAGGCGGCGTACAACTCGGCTGCCTTGAGGCCGAGTTCGGCCTGGACGCCCCCGGCGCGCGCCGCGCTCGCCGCGAGACCCAGGTCCTTGGCCATCAGCGGGGCCGCGAAGCCCGGGCGGTGGTCGCGGTTGGCGGGGCTCGCCGGGACGGGGCCCGGCACCGGGCAGTTGACGGTCAGCGCCCAGCACTGGCCGGACGCGGTGGAGGCCACGTCGAAGAGGGCCTGGTGGGACAGGCCGAGGCTCTCGCCGAGGACGAACGCCTCGCTCACCGCGAGCATCGAGATGCCGAGGATCATGTTGTTGCAGATCTTCGCGGCCTGCCCGGCGCCTGGCCCGCCGCAGTGCACCGCCTTCTTGCCCATGACCGCGAGGAGCGCCTCCGCCTCGGCGAACTCGGCCTCGCCGCCGCCCGCCATGAACGTGAGCGTGCCGGCCTCCGCGCCGACCACTCCCCCGGAGACCGGCGCGTCCAGGGCGCGCATCCCGGCGCCGGCCGCGGCCTCGTGGGCGCCGCGCGCGTCGGCCACGTCGATGGTCGAGCAGTCGATGAACAGCGTGCCGGGGCGGGCCGCGGCCAGCAGTCCCTCGTCCTTGTAGAGCCCGAGGACATGCCGTCCCGCGGGCAGCATGGTGATCACCACGTCCGCCGCGGCGGCCGCGTCCGCCGCCGATCCCGCGGCCTCCACCCCGGCCTCGACGGCACCGGCGAGCAGTGGGGGCAGCAGGTCGTAGCCGATGACCCGGTGTCCGGCCCCGACGAGGTTGCGGGCCATCGGGGCGCCCATGTGGCCGAGGCCGATGAATGCGATCGTGCGCGTGCCGTTCACCACGCCACCTCCTGCGGGGTCGTCGCCAGCTGGATGTCGCCCCCGGCGGGCGGTCCGAAGTACCGCTCCACGTCCGCGCCGTCGACCTCTGCCAGGGTGGCCGGTGTCCAGCGGGGGCTGCGGTCCTTGTCGATCACCTGCGCGCGGATCCCCTCGACCAGGTCGTACGAGGAGAGTGCGGCGCAGGAGATCCGGTACTCCTGCTCCAGGACGCGCTCCAACGGGCCGAGCCCCGGCGCCCTGCGCAGTGCGGTGAGCGTGACCTTCAGGGCGGTGGGCGACTTGGCGGCGAGGGTGTCGGAGGCGGCCTCGGCGTCGCGCGCACCATGGGCGCGGAGCCTGGCGACGATCTCCTCCACCGTGTCGGCGCCGTAGCAGGCGTCGATCCAGGCGCGCCGGCCCGCCAGTTCACCGGGCGGCGGCTGACGCACGTACTCCTTGAGCGCGTCCCAGACCGGCCGCTCGGCGAGGTCGGCGAGGAGCGCGGGCAGGTCGTCGTGCGGCACGAAGTGGTCGGCGAGTCCGCACAGCAGGGCGTCCGCGGCGCCGATCCCGGTGCCGGTCAGGGCCAGGTGGGTGCCCAGTTCTCCGGGGGCGAGCGCGAGCAGATAGGTGCCGCCCACGTCGGGCACGAAGCCGATGCCGGTCTCCGGCATGGCGATCCGGGAGCGTTCGGTGACGATGCGGACGTCGCCGTGCGCGGACACACCGACGCCGCCGCCCATCACGATGCCGTCCATGACCGCGACGTACGGCTTCGGATAGCGGGCGATGCGGGCGTTCAGGCGGTACTCGTCGCGCCAGAAGGCGGCCGAGGCCGCGCCGCCGCCCGCCCGTGCGTCCTCGTGGATGGAGCGGATGTCGCCGCCCGCGCACAGCCCGCGCTCCCCCGCGCCGGTGATGATCACGGTCCGCACGGCCGGATCGTGCTCCCAGACGGTCAGCGCCTCGTCGATGCGGCGCACCATGGCGTGGGTGAGGGCGTTGAGCGCCCGCGGCCGGTTGAGCGTGATGTGGGCCGCGCGGCCCTCGGTCCTGAGCAGCACCTGGTCGTCGGGGGCGGTCATCGGAACGCCTCCGTCAGGCCGCGGGCCACGATGACACGCATGATCTCGTTGGTTCCTTCCAGGATCTGGTGGACCCGCAGGTCCCGGACGATCTTCTCGATGCCGTACTCGCTCAAGTAGCCGTATCCGCCGTGCAGTTGCAGGGCACGGTCGGCGACGGCGTAGCCGGTGTCGGTGGCGAACCGCTTGGCCATCGCGCACAGGTGCGGCGCGCCGGAATCGCCGCGGTCCAGGGCCTGCGCCGCCTGGTGCACCAGGGCGCGGGCGGCGGCGAGTTCGGTCGCCATGTCGGCGAGCCGGAACTGCAGGGCCTGCGCGTCGAGCAGCCGGGCGCCGAACGCCTCCCGCTCCGCGAGGTGGGCGAGACTGCGGTCGAGGGCGCTGCGGGCGCCGCCGAGCGAGCAGGCGGCGATGCCGAGCCTGCCGCCGTTCAGGCCGTTCATGGCGATCCGGAAGCCGTCGCCCGGCCCGCCGAGCAGCCGGTCGGCGGGGATCCGGACGCCGTCGAGGACCACCTGGCGGGTGGGCTGGGCGTTCCAGCCCATCTTCTTCTCGTTCGCCCCGAACGACAGGCCCGGGTCGTCCCGTTCGACCAGGAAGGCGGAGACCCCGTCGGGTCCCGATCCGTCGGTGCGCGCCATGACGACGTACACCTGCGCGGCGCCCGCGCCGGAGATGAACTGCTTCACCCCGTCGAGTACGTAGTGGTCGCCGTCGCGCACCGCGGTGGTGCGCAGGGCTCCGGCGTCGGATCCGGCCCCCGGTTCGGTGAGGCAGTAGCTGCCGAGGTCCTCCATGGCGCACAGGCGGGGCAGCCACCGGGACCGCTGGTCCTCGTCGCCGTATGTGTCGATCATCCAGGCGACCATGTTGTGGATGGAGAGGTAGCCCGCGATGGACGGGCAGCCGGTGGCCAGGGCCTCGAAGACGAGGACCCCGTCGGCCCGGGTGAGGCCGCTGCCGCCCGCGTCCTCGCGCACATAGACGCCGCCGAGCCCGAGCCCGGCCGCCTTGCGCAGCACGTCGACCGGGAAGTGCTTGTCCTGGTCCCAGCGCACGGCGTGCGGGGCCAGGTGGTCCTCGGCGAAGTCCAGGGTGGTCTCGACCAGGGCCTGCTGGTCCTCGGTGAGCGATGTGGTGGTCATGGCGCTCATCCCATGGTGGGGATGGTGAAGTTCGCGCCTTCCCTGACCCCGGAGGGCCAGCGCGAGGTGACGGTCTTCGTGCGGGTGTAGAAGCGGATCGCGTCCGGGCCGTGCTGGTTGAGGTCGCCGAATCCGGACCGCTTCCAGCCGCCGAAGGTGTGGTAGGCCACCGGGACCGGGATGGGCACGTTCACGCCGACCATGCCGGTGTCGACGCGGCGGGTGAAGTCGCGTGCGGTGTCGCCGTCCCTGGTGAAGATGGCCACGCCGTTTCCGTACGGGTGCTCGCTGGGCAGGCGCAGGGCCGACTCGTAGTCGGCGGCGCGTACGACGCACAGGACGGGGCCGAAGATCTCCTCGCGGTAGATCCGCATGCGGGGGCTCACCCGGTCGAAGAGGGAGGCTCCGGCGAAGTAGCCGTTCTCGTGTCCCGGCAGGGTGAAGTTCCGTCCGTCGACGACGAGTTCGGCCCCTTCGTTGACGCCGATGTCCACATACCTGCGGACCCGGTCCAGGGCGTCCTTGCTGACCAGCGGGCCGAAGTCGGCGCCCGCGTCGTCGGAACGGCCGATGCGGAGCGCGCCGATGCGCTCCTTGAGCGCGGCGACGAGCCGGTCCGCGGTCTCCTCGCCGACCGGCACGGCCACCGAGATCGCCATGCAGCGCTCGCCCGCCGAGCCGTATCCGGCGCCGATGAGGGCGTCGACGGCCTGGTCGAGGTCGGCGTCCGGCATCACGATCATGTGGTTCTTGGCGCCGCCGAAGCACTGGGCGCGCTTGCCGTGGGCGGCGGCGGTGGCATAGATGTGCGCGGCGATCGGTGTGGAGCCGACGAAGCCGAGCGCGCCGACCCGCGGGTCCTCCAGGAGGGTGTCGACCGCGTCCTTGCCGCCGTTGACGACATTGAGGACACCGGGCGGAAGTCCTGCCTCCAGGAACAGTTCGGCCAGCCGCAGCGGCACGGAGGGGTCGCGCTCCGAGGGCTTCAGGATGAATGCGTTGCCGCAGGCCAGGGCGGGCGCGGCCTTCCACAGCGGGATCATCGCGGGGAAGTTGAACGGGGTGATCCCGGCGACCACGCCGATCGGGGAGCGCAGCGAGTGCACATCGATGCCGGTGCCCGCGTTGTCCGTGAACTCGCCCTTGAGCAGGTGCGGGATCCCGGCGGCGAACTCCACCACCTCCAGGCCGCGTTGCAGGTCGCCGTGCGCGTCGGCCACCGTCTTGCCGTGCTCGGCCGAGAGGAGCCGCGCCAGGGATTCGCGTTCCTGGTCGACGAGTTGGAGGAAGCGCAGCAGGACGCGGGCCCTGCGCTGCGGGTTCCATGCGCCCCACTCCCGCTGGGCGGCGACGGCGTCGGCGATCGCCGCCTCGGTGTCGACCCGGCCCGCGAGCGGTACGCGGGCCTGTACGGAACCGGTGTTGGGGTCGTACACGTCGCCGAAGAGGCCCGACGTGCCTGAGGTGTGCTTGCCGCCGATGAAATGGGTGAGTTCACGGACCACGGTGAGCCTGCTCTCGTCAGGTGGGGATCCGGGGATGGCACGGCGCACCGGCGAACGGCGCCCTGTGGGGCGCGTTCGGGTCGGGGCCGCGGGACGCGAAGGCCGAAGAGCCGTCGCGGAGCATGTGGTCGGCGTACGCCGCGGCCGGGATCCCGTGCGGGGCCGGTGAGTTGGCGTACGTCGTCCTAAGAGGTGGCGGGTGCCGCCGCTCGCTCCGCCGGATCACCTGGGTCGTGGGTTCGGACCGGTGCCATGCGTGTCTGCTCCATCCTCGTGGACAACACGGAACACCCCGCGGCCGGTATCCTGACTCCCGGATCGACGCACGCTCCCCCGCCTTCCCGACGGACACGACGTCCTTCGGTGGCGCGTTGTTCGGCGAGAACGCACTCCCCGGTCACAGTGGCGGGACCGCGCCGGATTCACACCGGCTTCCCTGACACCGCGGGCCTTGCCCAGGACCATATAGTTGGACGTCCTAGTAAGTCCACCCCGGCCCGGTCCTCCGGCCCCGACGGGCCGCGGCGGCTGCGCAGTTGGCCCGGTCCGTGTCCCATCTCACCGTCCCGGAATGTGATCAAGGCTGCCCAAGACGGTGGCCCGGCCTCTAGGGTGGCCCGTGCAGCTGGTTCGCCCTGCCCGCCAGGCAGGCGCGTCGCAAGAGGGAACCCGGTGGGAATCCGGGACTGCCCCGCAGCGGTGAGTGGGAACGACCGCCGTCATACGCACTGGATCCGCCGGATCCGGGAAGCGACGGCCAGTAGGAATCTGCCCCGGCAGACGCGCCCACGAGTCCGAAGACCTGCCCGTTGCCCGTACGTGACCGATCACGTGCGGACATCCCGGTGACCTCGTGGGCGGGTCGGCGTACACACCAGACGGAGAACGGCGTCATCGGCGCGAGTTCGGCCCGTCCGGTTCGTCACCCCTTCGCGTCCGCGTCCCGTCCCGGGATGCTCAGGAGTCATCTCGCGAAGGAGATTTCCGTGACAGCGAAGTCCGCAGCCGCGGCAGCACGGGCCACCGTGTACGGCTACCCCCGCCAGGGCCAGAACCGCGAACTGAAGAAGGCCATCGAGGGCTACTGGAAGGGCCGCGTCACCGCGGACGCCCTCCGGGAGACCGCGGCGGACCTGCGCCGCTCCACCTGGCGGCACCTGGCCGACACCGGCATCCACGAGGTGCCGACCGGTGACTTCTCGTACTACGACCATGTCCTGGACACCAGTGTCATGGTCGGCGCCGTCCCCGCCCGGCACCGGGCGGCCGTCGACGCCGACACCCTGGACGGGTACTTCGCGATGGCGCGCGGCACCCAGGACGTGGCGCCGCTGGAGATGACCAAGTGGTTCGACACCAACTACCACTACCTGGTGCCCGAACTGGGTCCCGATACCGTCTTCACCGCCGACTCCACCAAGCAGGTCGGCGAGCTGACGGAGGCCCTCGCCCTCGGCCTCTCGGCCCGCCCGGTCCTCGTCGGCCCCGTCACGTATCTGCTGCTCGCCAAGCCCGCGCCCGGTGTGGCCGCCGACTTCGAGCCGCTGACCCTCCTCGACCGGCTGCTGCCCGTGTACGCGGAGGTGCTCGCCGACCTGCGCGCCGCCGGTGCCGCCTGGGTGCAGCTCGACGAGCCGGCCCTGGTGCAGGACCGCACCCCGGCCGAACTCAACGCCGCCGCCCGCGCCTACCGCGAACTCGGCGCCCTCACCGACCGCCCCAAGCTCCTCGTCGCCTCCTACTTCGACCGGCTCGGCGACGCCCTGCCCGTCCTCGCGAAGGCCCCGATCGACGGCCTGGCCCTCGACTTCACCGACGCGGCGGCCGCGAACCTCGACGACCTCGCCGCCGTCGGCGGCCTGCCCGGCAAGCGGCTCGTCGCCGGTGTGGTCAACGGCCGCAACATCTGGATCAACGACCTGGAGAAGTCCCTGGCCACCCTGGGCACGCTCCTCGGGCTCGCCGACCGGGTCGACGTCGCCGCCTCCTGCTCCCTCCTGCACGTGCCGATCGACGCCACGGCCGAACGGGACATCGACCCGCAGATCCTGCGCTGGCTGGCCTTCGCCCGGCAGAAGACCACCGAGATCGTCGCCCTGGCGCGCGGTCTCGCCCAGGGCACCGACACCATCGCCGCCGAACTCGCCGCCAACCGCGCCGACCTGGCGTCGCGCACCGGCTCCGCGATCACCCACGACCCGGCCGTACGCGCCCGCGCCGCCGCCGTCACCGACGCCGAAGGACGCCGCTCGCAGCCCTACGAGGAGCGGGCCGCCGCCCAGCGCTCGCACCTCAAGCTGCCGCTGCTGCCCACGACCACCATCGGCTCCTTCCCGCAGACCACCGAGCTGCGCACCGCGCGCGCCGACGTACGCGCGGGCCGCATCGACACCGCCGGGTACGAGGAGCGGATCAAGGACGAGATCCGCGAGGTCATCTCCTTCCAGGAGCAGACCGGGATCGACGTCCTCGTGCACGGCGAGCCCGAACGCAACGACATGGTCCAGTACTTCGCCGAACAGCTCACCGGCTATCTCGCCACCCAGCACGGCTGGGTCCAGTCGTACGGCACCCGCTATGTGCGCCCGCCGGTCCTGGCCGGGGACATCTCGCGCCCCGAACCGATGACGGTGCGCTGGACGTCGTACGCCAACTCGCTCACCGACCGGCCGGTCAAGGGCATGCTCACCGGCCCCGTCACCATGCTCGCCTGGTCCTTCGTCCGCGACGACCAGCCGCTCGGCGACACCGCGCGCCAGGTCGCCCTCGCCCTGCGCGACGAGGTCAACGACCTGGAGGCGGCGGGCACTTCGGTCATCCAGGTCGACGAGCCCGCCCTGCGCGAAACCCTGCCGCTGCGCGCCGCGGACCACGCCGCCTACCTGGACTGGGCCACGGAGTCCTTCCGCCTCACCACCAGCGGCGTCCGGCCCGACACCCAGATCCACACCCACATGTGCTACGCCGAGTTCGGCGACATCGTCCAGGCCATCGACGACCTCGACGCCGACGTCATCAGCCTGGAGGCCGCCCGCTCCCACATGCAGGTCGCCCGCGAGCTGGCCGAGCACGGCTATCCGCGCGAGGCCGGGCCCGGCGTCTACGACATCCACTCCCCGCGCGTGCCCGACGCGGACGAGGCGGCCGCCCTGCTCCGCAAGGGACTTGAGGCCATTCCCGCCCAGCGCCTCTGGGTCAACCCCGACTGCGGCCTGAAGACCCGCGGCTGGCCCGAGACCCGTGCGTCCCTGGCGAACCTGGTCGCCGCCGCCCGCACGGTCCGCGGCGAACTGCCCGGGTCGTGACGACCGGGTGACTCCCGGGGCCGGGGCGCCTTCTGGTGCCCCGGCCCCGTGCCTTCGCCCCACTCACGTCTGGGGCGCCGCCCTCGACGGCAGCACGGCCACGGCCTGGGTCCCGGACGGCCCGCGCGGCCACCTGACGACGGACCTCGCCAGGCCCGTCCGCGTCCAGAAGGTCACCCCCACCTGGAACGGCACCGCGCGCGGCCCGGTGACACCCGGCTCGCCCGGTACGTGCGGGTGACGGTGCGCGGCGTGGAGGGGGCCAAGGAGCATCCGGGGATCGCGGAACTCACGGTGCGCCGGGCGGATGGGACGGGAGATGCCACTTCCCGGACGGGAGGTGTCACATCCCGGGGTGCGGCGGTGTCTTCATGTCGTACAGGCCGGAAGGCCACTGACGAAGGAGCACACGATGACACCGCGTATCCCCAAGGCCGAACTTCCCGCCGAGATGAAGGAGGCCCTGATCAAGCAGCTCGGTGCCGTGCCCGAGCCCTTCGAGGTGGTGTTCCACAACCCCGCCGTCGCCACCTCCAACCAGGAGTTCGCGGCGAAGGTGGCGGAGTGGGATGCCGTCGACGAGGGGCTCAAGACGTTCGCGCACATGACGGTGGCGTCGCTGATCGGCTGCAGCTGGTGCCTGGACATCAACTACTTCGCCGCGTCGAACCAGAACCTCGACCTGGCGAAGGCGAGCCAGGTGCCGAACTGGCGTGCCTCCGATGTGTTCACCCCGCTGGAGCGCGAGGTGATGGAGTACGCCGAGGCCATGTCGAGCACGCCGCCGACCGTCTCGGACGAGCTGTCGGCGAGCCTGCTCACGCAGCTCGGCCCGGCAGGACTGGTCGAGCTGACCGTGTTCATCGGGTTCGCCAACCTCGCGGCCCGGGTCAACACGGCGCACGGGATCACGTCGCAGGGCTACTCCGAGTCCTGCACGATCCCGCTGGCCGAGCGTCCCGCCGCGGCCGAGGTTGCCTGACCGCATGCCGCACGAGTCTCATGACGTGATGACCGATGATCCGTTCGTCACCCATCGCAGCCTGCTGTTCACCGTCGCCTACGAAATGCTCGGCTCCGCGGCCGACGCGGAGGACGTGCTCCAGGAGACCTGGCTGCGCTGGGCCGACGTCGACCGCTCCCAGGTGCGTGAGGCGCGGGCGTATCTCGTCCGCGCCGTCACCCGCCAGTCCCTCAACCGGCTGCGCACGCTGGCGCGCAGCCGCGAGGACTACGTGGGCGAGTGGCTGCCCGAGCCGCTCCTCACCAGCCCCGATGTCGCCGAGGACATCGAGCTCGCGGAGAGCGTGTCGATCGCGATGCTGACCGTGCTCGAGACGCTCGGGCCGGTGGAGCGGGCCGTGTTCGTGCTCCGCGAGGTCTTCGAGATGCCGTACGGGGAGATCGCCGAGGCCATCGGGAAGTCCCCGGCCGCGGTGCGGCAGATCGGCCGGCGGGCCCGCGAGCACGTGGCGGCCAGGCGGCCGCGGGTGCGGGTGAGCCGGGCGGAGCAGCGGGCGGTGGTGGACCGCTTCCTGGCGGCGTTGCGCACGGGGACGCTGCAGGACCTGATGGAGGTCCTGGCCCCGGACGTGGTCCTGGTCGCCGACGGGGGCGGGCGCGTGTCCGCCGTGCTGGCACCGGTCCACGGGGCCGACGTGGTGGCACCGATGCTCGCGCGCGCCCAGCAGGTGGTGGACGCGCTGGAGACGACGACGGTGTGGCTCAACGGCGAGCCCGCGGGTCTGGTCGCGTTCGACGGGGTACCGGCCGCGCTGAGCGTCGAGGTGGCGGACGGGCGGATCACCCGCCTCTATGTGGTGCGCAATCCGGAGAAGCTGACGCGCATGGACGTGCTGGCCGAACTCTCCCGGTAGGGCGGGATGTTGCTCCACGGTGCGGGCCTGGCGTCGTGAGGGTTCCGGGCGGTCTCGGCCGCCGCCCGGAACAGCGCGCCGCCGTCCGCTCCCCGCCGACCGCTACTCTGCGCGACGGTATGGCCAATGACATAATCACGGGGCCCTCTGCCGCCTCACTCGCGTCAGCGATCTCGCACACGCTGGAGTCATGCATGACGTCTACGTCCTCCGGAAGCCGCATCGACACGAGCAGGGCGCACCCGGCGCGCGTCTACGACTGGCTCCTCGGCGGCAAGGACAACTATCCGGTCGACCAGGATGTGGCCGAGAAGCTGCCGCCGGAAGCGCGCCTGAACGCCATGCGCAACCGGGCGTTCATGCACCGCGCGGCGGCCTGGCTCGCGGGCAACGGCATCGACCAGTTCCTCGACATCGGCACGGGCATCCCGACGGAGCCGAATCTGCACCAGATCGTGCAGGGCATCGTGCCGTCCGCGCGGATCGCCTACGCCGACAACGACCCCATCGTGCTGCGGCACGCGGAGGCGCTGCTCGTCAGCAGCCCCGAAGGCGGCACCGACTACATCGAGGCCGACGTACGACAGCCCGGGGCGATCCTCGAACACGCCCGTACGTTCCTGGACTTCGAGCGGCCCATCGCCCTTTCGATGATCGCGCTGATGCACTTCATCACCGACGAGGAAGACCCCTACGGCCTGACCAGGACGCTCGTCGACGCGCTGCCCTCGGGCAGCTACCTCATGTTCTCCCACGGCACCACCGATGAGCACCCGCACCTCGTGAAGTCGGTGACCGCCACGTACCGCAAGGGCGAGATCCCGTTGCGGATGCGGACGCGCGCCGAGGTCGAGCCGTTCTTCGAGGGCCTGGAACTCCTTGACCCGGGGCTGGTCACGGCGACCAGGTGGTACAAGGAATCGCCCGCGCCCGCCGAGGAGTTGAGCGGCTTCTACGTCGGCGTCGCGCGCGTGCCGTAGGGCGGCCCCGGCAGACAGTTCTTCCTTTCCGAGGACAAAGCATGGACGCGCTCCGGCGCCGTCTCTACGCTGAGCGTCGCTCTGCCACGGAAATCTGCGTAACCCATGCCGGAACCACGCAGGAGGAAGAGTGAAGCCACGCCCCACGCCGTTGCCGGGCCCGTCCCGCCCCTACGGCCCGTCCCACCGCGGCGCCCGAAGATCCACCGGTCTGCTGCTCACCGGACTCCTCTGCGGCGGACTGCTCACCCCCGCGGCGGCCGCGCGGGACGATCCGCGGCCGTTCGCGGACCTGCCGCCGCAGGAACCCGGCGTCACCCTGCGGGTGTTCGACGTCCAGACCCCGCTGAAGAAGCTGTGCGACCTCAAGCCCGCACAGACCCCCAACGTCGACAAGCTGATCCCGACGGCCGACTGGACGTCCACCGACGGCTTCGGGTTCAGCGACAACTTCGTCTCGCAGCTCACCGGCAACCTGAACGTGCCCGAGGCGGGCACCTACGGCTTCCGGCTGATCAGCGACGACGGCTCCCGGCTCACCCTCGGCGGGCAGCGGGTCATCGACCACGACGGACTGCACGGCGCCGAGCCCAAGGACGGCGAGATCACCCTCGACGCCGGATACCGCCCGCTGCGCATCGACCACTTCGACGCGGGCGGCGACCAGCAGGTCACGCTCCAGTGGAAGCCGCCGGGAGCAGCCGGGTTCACCACCGTGCCCCACTCCGTGCTCAGTACGGACGCCGGTGTCGTACGGGTGACGGCGCCCGGCCGCAAGGAGTGCGAGGGGACGTACGACACCCCCGGCGACGGACTGCCGCTCACCGACGTCAACCCCGGGTACCAGCTGACCGACCTGCGGCCCAAGGGCCTCGAGCCGCAGGTGTCCGCGATGGACTGGCTGCCCGACGGCCGCCTCGCGATCACCACCTGGGGCGGCAGCACGGAGACGAAGGGCGAGGCGTACCCCGTGGACGGTCCCACGGGCGCGGGCGACCCCGAGTCGGCCGCCGCGGGCGCCATCCGGCTGCAGGACCACGGCAACAAGGTCCGCTTCCGCGACGTCTGGGTGCAGCCGCTGTCCTGACCCGGCCCTGGCGACGGCCCGAGGGCCGTCGGCGGGGCCCCGGGCGTCGCAGCAAGCGGGGGGCGGGACCGGATGTAAGTATTTAGGGGTGTGGCCGATAAGCACAAGGGGTGCGTGAACCCGACCGGGGC
>NZ_JBHYJI010000002.1:330838-384782 GCF_042740435.1 Streptomyces sp. NPDC059002
TGTTGTGGGGGGGGGTGTTTTTTGTTTACACGCCCCGGGCCGGCCCCGGCCCCGGCCGCCGCCCCGGGGGCGGGCGCCGGGCCCCCGGTCGACGCAGCACGCGCGGGACGGCACCGGATGAAAGATGATCGCGGTGTGGCCGATACGCACAAGGGCTCCGTGAACCCGACCGGCGCAGGCGGGCTGCCGCGCTGGGCGCGGGCCGCCGCCTGCGTCGTCGCGGTGCTCGGCGTGCTGGTGGTGGCCCTGGCGGGCGCCGCGCGCAGCACGCTGCTGAGCAGGGCGTTCTACCAGAGCGTGCTCGACGAACAGGACGCGTACGAGCGGCTGTACGACGAGGTCCTCGTCGACCCGGCGTCCGCGCGGGCCCTGCGCGATCTGCTCGGCAGGATCCCGGTGCCGCCCGCGCAGCTCACCTCGAACCTGAAGAACGTGCTGCCGCCCGCGACCCTGCGCACCCTCGTCGACGAGCAGATCGGGCACGTCGTCGCGTACATGCGGGGCGAGGAAGCGGTCCTGAGCCTCACGGTCGACGTCACACCGGTCCTGACCAACATCGGCAGCTTCGCCGAGATCTACCTCGGCGATCTCGTCGCCTCGGTCCAGGGCCGGCCCGCCCCCGACTTCCCCGCCTTCGTGCAGGGACTCTCCGGCGCCCTGGACGACATCGCCGCGGGGCGCCGCCCCGACTCGCTGCCCGAGCTGTACCTCGACGAGAGCTCCGCGAAGGCCGCGGCCGACACCCTGGTGAACGCCCTGCCCCGGTCGGTGCGCCCGTCCCTGCGCCCCCAGGTGGAGGCGGCGCTCGCCACCGGCGACGTGGCGACCGCACTGGCCGCGGTCGGCCCCCATCTGCTCGGCGACGAGTCCGGGCGCGGCGCCGCCGACCTGGCCACGATCACCGACGGCGGACACTGGAAGATCGTGCCCGATCTGGCGGCGGCGGGCGTCGACCTGGGCCCCGCCAAGACCGCCAGGTCCTTCACCCGCCTCGTCATCGGCGTGGTGCAGCCCCTCGCGCTCGTGCTCGGCCTCGCCGCGACCGCGCTCCTGACGTTCCGCGGCCCCGGCACCAGGACCGCACGGCTGCGTACCGTCGGCTGGACGCTCGCGGCGGGCGGCGCCCTGACCGCCGCCGTCTGCCTGCTCGCGCGCGGGGCCGCGGACGACCTCATGGCGGAGCCCGCGCCCGGCTGGCCGCCGTCCCTGAACCGCCTCGTCGACGATCTGCAGCACTCCGCGGCGGACGCCCTGGGCACGGTCGGGCTCGTCACCGCCGCCGTGCCGTTCCTCGCCGGACTGCTCCTGATCGGCGGGACGCTGCTCTACGAGCGTTTCGTGGCGCGGCGCACCGAGGGCTGGTCGGCCCGGCGGCGCACGGGCGTCGCCGCCGCCGCGGGCGGCATCGCGGTGTCCGTGGCGCTCGCCGGGTCCGTGCTCGCCCCGGCCGTGGCGGGCAAGGACGCGAAGGACCTGTGCCTGGGCTCGGCCGCGCTGTGCGACAAGCGCTACGACGAGGTCGCCTATCTCGCCACCCACAACTCCATGTCGACGACGGAGGACCGGTTCATCGGGCCGCTCCAGGACCCGGACATCGTCGCCCAGCTCAATGCCGGGGCCCGCGGTCTGCTGATCGACACCTACACCTGGGAGACGCCCGACGAGATCACCGGGCGCCTCCAACAGGCCGACTTCCCGGACGACATGAAGCAGCAGATCACCGACCTGGTCGCCAAGGCCAACCCGCCACGGCCCGGCCTGTGGCTCTGTCACGGGGTGTGCAGGGCGGGCGCGATCGGCCTGGTGGAGACGTTGCGGCAGATCGGCGACTGGCTCGACGAGCACCCGGGCGAGGTCGTGACCCTGGTCGTGCAGGACGCCATCACCGGGGAGCAGACCCGGCAGGCCTTCCACGAGGCGGGCCTCGACCATCTGCTGTTCACCCCGGACCCCGACCCCGCGAAGCCCTGGCCGACCCTGGGCCAGATGGTGCGTTCGGGCAAGCGCCTCGTGGTCTTCGCCGAGGAGGCGGACGGTCCGGCTCCGTGGTACCGCAACTTCTACCGGTACGGCATGGAGACGCCGTTCGCGTTCAAGAAGCCCGCGGAGATGTCGTGCGTCCCGCACCGCGGCGGCGCGGACAAACGGCTCTTCCTCCTCAACCACTTCATCACCGACGCGGGCGGCAGCCGTCTGGACGCCGCCGTGGTCAACACCCGCCGGTTCATCCTGGACCGGGCCCGCCGCTGCGAGGCCGCACGCGGCCGCCCGGTGAACTTCGTCGCCGTCGACTTCGCGACGATCGGTGACGCGCTCGGCGCGGTCGACGCGCTCAACAGCGCGCGCTGAGCGCCCCGCGGCCCGCCGTCGGCCGGTTTCGCCGTATCCGGGGCGCCGAGGCGACTGCCGTACCGGCGTGCTCGCAGGCTAGGTTGAGCGGCATGAGCAACCTAGACCGTCAGGCAGTCCCCTCGCTGTGCGGCGGCCGCGGATTCGTCGTCGCCGAGCCCGTGCGCGAACTCCTCAGCCCCCGCCGGGTCCAGCTCGGCGCATCCACCGAAGTACGCCGACTGCTGCCGAATCTGGGCCGCCGCATGATCGGGGCGTGGGCGTTCGTCGACCAGTACGGACCCGACGACATCGCCGACGAGCCCGGCATGCAGGTGCCGCCGCATCCGCACATGGGCCTGCAGACCGTCAGCTGGCTGCACGAGGGCGAGGTGCTGCACCGCGACTCCACCGGCAGCCTGCAGACCATCCGCCCCCGCGAGTTGGGCCTGATGACATCGGGCCGGGCGATCTCCCACTCGGAGGAGAGCCCCGCGTCGCACGCCCGCTTCCTGCACGGCGCGCAGCTGTGGGTCGCCCTGCCGGACGCGCACCGGCACACCGACCCGAAGTTCGAGCACCACGCCGAACTGCCGAAGGTCACCGCTCCCGGCCTCGACGCGACCGTGCTCCTCGGCGACCTCGACGGCGCCGAGTCCCCCGGCTCCGCGTACACCCCCATCGTGGGCGCCGACATCACCCTCGCCTCCGGCACCGAGACGCGCCTGCCGCTGGTGCCCGACTTCGAGTACGGCGTGCTGTCCATGTCCGGCGAGGTCCACGTCGACGGCGTCCCCGTGCTGCCCGGCTCCATGCTCTACCTCGGCTGCGGCAGGACCGAACTCCCGCTGCGCGCCGAGTCCGACGCGGCCGTCATGCTCCTCGGCGGCGAGCCGTTCGACGAGGAGCTGATCATGTGGTGGAACTTCATCGGCCGCACCCAGCAGGAGATCGAACAGGCCCGCGCCGACTGGATGTCGGGCACCCGCTTCGGCGAGGTGAAGGGCTACGACGGCGGCCCGCTCCCCGCCCCGACCCTGCCGCCAGTGCCGCTGAAGCCCCGGGGGCGGGTGCGCTGAACCGGGTGTGCGGCCCCTGGCGCTCGTCGGCGCATGGCTACTGCTGTCCGGCCGGAGCGCGGCAGGTCAGGTCCTTGGTGGGGAGCCTGCCCGTGGTCAGGTAGGACGTTGCGGCCTTGTCCGCGCAGGGGTTGCCGTCGGGCGCGTAGAGGACGCCGTGTCCCTCGCCGCCGGCGACGGTGAGCATGCGGGAGCCGCGCAGGGACCGGTGCATGGCCCGGCCGGCGAAGAGGGGCGTCTGGGAGTCCCACTGGTTCTGCGTGATCAGCGCACCGACCTTGTTGTCGATCCGGGTCTGCGGCTCGCTGCCCTGCGCCCAGAAGGCGCAGGGGGTGATGGCGGCCGCGAAGTCGCCGTACAGCGGATACAGGGCCTTGTCGCGGATCGCCTCGCGGCGGTACTCCGCAGGGACGTGCGACCAGGTGCGGGTGTCGGCGCACATGGAGGACCAGGCGGCGGAGAAATAGCTGTCGTCGGGGGCCTGGCCCCGATCGGGCGTGCCGAGCGGGGTCGGGTGCTTGTCCTTGGCCGCCTTCTTCAGTCCGGCGATCCGTTCGGCGGCCTTCTGGACGTGGAAGAACGTGCTGTTGTCGGCGCGGATGGCGTCGCCGGTGAGGGGCTGTCCGTCGAGGACGATGGGCTTGCGGTTCGCCCTCGCGATCAGGTCCCAGTAGGTCTTGCGGACCTTGGCCGGAGAGTCGCCGAGGCCGTAGGCCGTGTGCCGACGGGCGGCCCATGCGGTCCAGCGCGCGAACGCCTGCTCGGCCGCCTTCGCCATGTCCTGGAACATCCCCCGGTAGATGCGGGTCGGGTCGGTCGCGCTGTCCAGCACGATGCGGTCGGCCCGCTCGGGAAACAGTTGCGTGTAGACGGCGCCGAGGTAGGTGCCGTAGGACATGCCCAGGTAGGAGATCTTCTTCTCGCCCAGCGCGGCGCGGATGAGGTCCATGTCACGGGCGCTGTTGCGGGTGGTGAGGTGGCGCAGCTTGTCACCGGCCCTGGCCCGGCACTTCCCGGCGATGGTACGGGCCCGGTCCACGTCCTTCGCGAAGGTCTCCGCCTTGTACGGATGGTCGGCCTGTTCCTCGGCGGTCAGCCCGCAGTTGACCTGTGAGCTCTTCCCGACGCCCCTCGGGTCGAAGCCGACGAGGTCGTAGCGCCGCTTCACTTCCGCGGGGAACTTGAGGAGCGGGCCGGAAGGCAGCTCCAGGCCCGGTGCGCCGGGGCCGCCCGGGTTGAGCAGCAGTACGCCGTGGCGTGCCTTCGGGCTGCTCGCCTTCAGCCGGGATATCGCGAGGCCGATCGTCCTGCCGCCGGGGTCGCCGTAGTCCAGCGGCACCGTGAGCGTCGCGCACTGGAAGGCGGCGGGGTTCTTCGCGTCGCAGCGTTTCCACTGGAGCTTCTGCTGCGTGTACGTCCGCAGGGAGTCCTTGAGGGGGGCCTTGGCCGTGGACGCGACGGATGCCGTGGAGGCGGTGCAGGCCGTGGTGAGCGTCAGCGTCGAAAGGGCGGCCGCCGCGAGGCCGACGGCGAATCGGGGGGCCTTGCGGGTGTTTCTGCTTCGCACGATGGTGCTTTTCCTTGTCGAGGAGAGGGAAAGGGAAGGCCGGTCAGTTCGCGTTCAGGTGCTCGCGGACGCACTGCGTGTACGCGTGGAAGCTGTCGGGCTGGTAGCACTCCTGCGTCTTGTTCGCGTACCAGGCCATGAAGACGGCGACCAGACCGGACACCACGATCGCTAGGGACGACGTCACCACGGCGGTAACGGCCTTGCCCCGGCCCGTACCGGTCCGCTTGGCCGTCATCAGCGCGGCGATGCCCAGGATCAGGCCGATCACGGCGAGCGGGCCGCCGATGAAGACGACCGAGGTGCACAGGCCGATGATGCCCAGGGTCATGGCGGCCGTGGCCAGCCTGTTCTTGGGTGCGGTCAGGCCCGGTGCCCTGCCGTTCGGTGCCATTCCGCTCGGCGCCATTCCGCTCGATGCCATTCCGTTCGGCGGCGTCTCGATCCCCTGAGCGTTCATGAAGCCCGTCCTTCCGTCCCGTCGGCTGGTGAGGCCCCGATTCTGCTTTTCGGGGGCCCACGGACACATCGCGGGAAGGCGGGAGAATTCGCTCCCCCGATCGGGGGAGGCCGACGGTGCACCGGCCGGTCATACTTGCCGGGCCATGTTCAGAGGAATCCGGCCGCTGCTGCGCGGCTCCACATATTCGGGTGCGCTCTTCGCCTATTGCGGCGCGTTGGCGAGCCTTCCCCTGCTGCCTTTCGCGGCACTACCGGCAATGGCGTTGCCATCCGCTTCCGTAGGAGTGCAGTTCACGCTGACCGTGCTGGTCTGGTCCGTACTGATCGGTGTGATCGGGCTGGCTCGTACGACGCGGCGGGTCCTGATCGCCTGCGCCCGGCGGATGCTCGGGGTGCCGCTGCCGGACCCTGTGGGCGGGCGTCGGCGTGCGGGCGCGCCCGGTGACGGGGCGGATTTCCCACCGGCGTCGGGCGCCGACCGTCTGCGGACCCCGCTCTGGCTCCTCTCGCATGTGCTGCTGGGGTGGGCGGGGGCGCAGCTGAGCGTCCTGCTGTTCGTCGCGGCTCTGCTCCTTCCCGGCGGTTGGGCAGGGGCCGAGGCCGGGGTGAGTGTGAACGGCTGGACGCTGCGGGCGGAGAGCGGCTGGCAGAGCTGGGCGGCGGCGCTCGGCTGTCTGCTGCTCGCGGTGGCCCTGTGCCTGGCGGTGACGTACGCCCTGCGGTGGCTGGCGCCCAGGCTGCTCGGTCCTTCGTCGGCCGAGCGGCTCGCGCTCGCGGCCGAGCGGGAGCGGGTCCTTGCCGAACGCAATCGGCTGGCCCACGAGCTGCACGACTCGATCGGGCACACCCTGACGGCCGCCACGATCCAGGCGGCGGTGGCGGGCGAGGTGCTCTGTGCCGACCCGGTGGCGGCGCGGGCCGCCCTGCGCAGCATCGAGGAGTCGACCCGGGCCGCCCTCGAGGACCTCGACTATGTGCTGGGCATGCTGCGCGAGGAGAAGGCGGGGGCGGCCCCGGCCCGGACCCTGGCCGACCTGCCCGAGCTGCTCGACCGGCTGCGGCACGCGGGCGCGGTGGTGGAGCCGGAGCTGTCGGGCGACTACGCGCAGCTGCGGGGGACGCTCTCCCGGGCGGCGTACCGGATCCTCCAGGAAGGGCTGACGAACGCGCTGCGGCACGGCGCGGGCGGTCCGATACAGGTCAGGGTGGCGGCCGCGCCGGATTCGCTGGAGCTCGGCGTGGCCAACCGGACCGGGGCCGGGAGCGGAATGGGCCCGGGTGCCTTCCCGACGTCCGGGCACGGACTGCCCGGCCTCGTGGAGCGCGTGCGGCTCCTGCACGGCGAGATCGAGACCGGTCCGGACGGACCGGAGCACTGGCGGCTCGCGGTCCGGCTGCCGGTACGCTTGCCCGCATGATCGGCTCACAAGCGAGCGCTGCGGTCGCGACCGGCCCCGACGCGAGCACAGCCGTCACCCCAAACACTCCCGGCTGCACCACCCTCCTGATCGCGGACGACGACGAGGTGACCCGCAGCGGTCTGCGCATGCTGCTCGCGCTGCAGCCCGGGATCTCCGTCGTCGGGGAGGCCGCCGACGGCGTCGAAGCGGTCGAGCTGGCGCGGCAGTTGCGGCCGGACGTGGTCCTCATGGACGTACGGATGCCGCGCAGGAACGGCATCGACGCCACCCGGCAGCTCCTCGCCGATACGGCCGAGCCGCCGAAGGTCGTGGTGATCACCACCTTCGAGAACGACGACTACGTCACCGCCGCGCTCAGCGCCGGGGCCAGCGGCTTCGTGCTCAAGCGGCTCCCCGTCCCCAAGATCGCGGAGGCGGTGCGGGTGGTCGCGGCGGGCGAGGCGATCCTCTTCCCTGCGGCCCTGCGCCAGATGGTCACCGTCCGCCCACGGGGCTCCGCCGATGCGCTGCCGCAGGCGGCGCTGACGAGCCGGGAGGAGGAGGTGCTGCGCCTGATGGCCACCGGCCGGTCCAACCCGGACATCGCGGAGTTGTGCAGGGTGAGCCTGGAGACGGTGAAGACGCACGTGGGGAACGTGCTGACCAAGCTGGGTGCGCAGAACCGCACCCACGCGGTCGTGATCGCGTACGAAACCGGCCTGGTCGTGCCCGGGGTCACGGGCTGACGCGACTTCCGGCGGTCCGGCCGCCCGGCACCCTTGCGGAGCATTGTGGTGTCCATGACTATGGGCCGCATGTCGCAGCAGACGGGCACTTCCCGGCGTACCGTCCTGACCGCAGTCGCGGCCGCCACCACGGCCGGAGCCGT
Organism: Streptomyces sp. NPDC059002; assembly: GCF_042740435.1. Classification (NCBI taxonomy): domain Bacteria; kingdom Bacillati; phylum Actinomycetota; class Actinomycetes; order Kitasatosporales; family Streptomycetaceae; genus Streptomyces; species Streptomyces sp. NPDC059002. The sequence continues at coordinate 338,564 of NZ_JBHYJI010000002.1, forward strand.
CGGCCTGCAGACGGGAACCGCCGCCGCGCGTGACGGCGCGGGCGGTCCCCTCGCCCAGCAGCCGCCGCGCGAACTGCGCGCGATCCTGCGGGAGATCGACCACCGGCGCATCGAGGCGACGGTGCGGCGGCTCGCCGCGTTCGGGACCCGGCACACGCTGTCCGCGCAGGACGACCCCGTACGCGGCATCGGCGCCGCCCGCGACTGGATCCTCGCGGAGATGCGGCGCCACGCACGCCCCTCGGGCGGGCGGATGAGCGTCGAGCTCCAGTCGTACGTCCAGGAACCGGGCCCGCGCGTCCCCACTCCGACGCGGATCACCAACGTCGTGGCCACCCTGCGCGGTGCGGCGTCCCCCGACCGCCTGTACGTCGTCTCCGGGCACTACGACTCGCGCGCCAGTGACGTCATGGACTTCACGAGCGACGCGCCCGGCGCCGACGACGACGCCTCCGGGGTCGCGCTCGTCATGGAGCTCGCGCGCGTCATGGCGACCCGGCGCATCGGCGCGACGCTCGTGTTCGCGGCCGTCGCGGGCGAGGAGCAGGGGCTGCTCGGCGCGGCGCACATGGCGGAGCAGTTCAAGCAGCGCAAGGCCGACGTCCAGGCGATGTTCACCAATGACATCGTCGGCAGCTCCACCGCCGACGACGGCACCCGCGACCCGCGCACGATCCGCCTCTTCGCGGAGGGCGTCCCCACCTCCGAGACGCCGGAGGAGGCCGCCGTCAGACGCTCGGTGGGCGGCGAGAACGACTCACCGGCACGCCAGCTCGCCCGCTTCGTGGCGAACGTGGCCGAGAACGACGCGACCGGGATGCGGGTGCGCGTCGTGTACCGCCGCGACCGCTATCTGCGCGGCGGGGACCACATCCCCTTCCTCGAACGCGCCTACCCCGCCGCCCGGTTCACCGAGCCCGCCGAGGACTTCGCCCACCAGCACCAGGACGTCCGCGTGGTGGACGGCAAGCAGTACGGGGACCTGCCGGAGTTCTGCGACTTCCCGTTCGTCGCGCGCGTCGCCCGCGTCAACGCCGCCGCCCTGTGGAGCCTCGCCCAGGCCCCCGGCACTCCGCGCGGCGCGAAGATCCTCACCGCCGCGCTGACGAATGAGACCGAGCTGGTGTGGGAGCGCGGCACCGAGGCCGATCTCGCCGGGTACGAGATCGTGTGGCGCGAGACGACCGACACCGACTGGACCCATGTGATCGACGTCGGCGACGCCACCCGTCACACCGTCGACCTGTCCAAGGACAACGTCTTCTTCGGCGTACGCGCGGTCGGCCGCTCCGGCCTGCGCAGCCCCGTCGCGTTCCCCGCGCCGCAGCGCTGAGGCGCCGCGAGGGCGGCGAGGGCCGAGCGGGACGGGGTGCCCTCTTCGGCCGCGTACGTGACCAGGCACTGATCGCTCTCGCCTGGCAGGCGCAGCGTCTCGCGGCGCAGGGTCAGCTCACCGGCCGCGGGATGGCGCAGCCGCTCGGTGCCGTACGGGTGCTCGCCCACGTGGTGCTCGGCCCACAGGGCGCGGAAGTCCTCGCTGCGCACCGACAGTTCGCCGAGCAGCTCGCACAGCCGGTCGTCGCAGGAGTGCCGTCCCAGATCCATGCGCAGCACCGCGACGATGCCGCGCGCGGTCTCCTCCCACGCCTGACGGTCCGGGTACAGGCCGCGCACGGCCGGGTCGAGGAAGTGCAGCCAGGCCGCGTTGCGCTCCCTGGACGGCAGGGCGTCGAAGTCGGTGAACAGCGCCCGGGCCTGCGCGTTGGAGGCCAGGATGTCCAGTCGGCGTCCCAGCACGTACGCGGGTACCTCGTCGAGCGCCGTGAGCAGGACCCGCACGCCCGTCCTGACCGGCTGCGGGACGGGGGACGCCGAGGCCGGGTGGCGCACGGCGCGGGTGAGGTGGCCCAGGTGCGCGCGTTCGGCCTCGTCCAGGCGCAGGGCCCTGGCGACGGCGTCCAGGACGTTGTCGGAGACGTTGTGGGTACGGCCCTGTTCGAGCCGTACGTAGTAGTCGACGCTGACCCCCGCCAGATCCGCCAGCTCCTCCCGGCGCAGGCCCGGCACGCGTCGACGGCCGCCGAAGGGGCGTACGCCGAGGTCCTCCGGCCGCAGCCGGGCGCGGCGGGAGCGGAGGAACGCGGCGAGTTCGGTGCGGAAGTCCATGGATCAAGTGTCCGTCACAGGGTGGTTCTGCCAGACCCAGGGTCGAGCCGAGCCCTGGGTGGGCGCGTGGATCTCCCGCAGAGTCGGTACCGCAGGACGCCACGGGACTCGTACGACACACACCGCGGCCCCGCAAGACACCCAAGGCCAAGGACCCCACACCGAACGCGGTCCGCACACGCACCTCCGGAGACCACCATGACCACGACCAGCACCACCGAGCAGACCGCGTCCCTCGCCCGCCCCCTCACGGGCCGGGTGGCCGTCGTGACCGGAGCCTCCAGCGGAATCGGCGAGGCCACCGCGCGCGAACTGGCCGCGCAGGGTGCGCGCGTCGCCCTGCTGGCCCGGCGCGCCGATCGCCTGGACGAGCACGTGGCCCGGATCGAGGCGGCCGGCGGCACCGCCCTCGCCCTGCCGACCGATGTGACCGACCCCGCCTCGCTCACCGCGGCCGCCGCCGGCATCCGCGCCCGCCTGGGCCGCGTCGACCTCGTCGTGAACAACGCCGGACTCGCCCTGCCCGACCTCCTGGACGGTTCCGCGGGCGCCAACTGGCAGCGGATGATCGACGTGAACGTCACCGGTGCGTTCGCCGTCGTGGAGGCGTTCGTCCCGGACCTGCTCGCGGCGGCGGCCGAGCGGGGCCACGCGGACCTGGTCAACATCTCCTCCGCGGCCGCCCAGTCCGTCCTGCCCGGTTTCGCGGGATACGCCGCCTCCAAGGCCGCCTTCAGCCACCTCTCCCGCAATCTGCGGGCCCGGCTCAGCCCCGCCGACGTCCGCGTGACGAACATCGAACCCGGCACCGTCGACACCGAGTTGCGCGACCACATCGACGACCCGGCCATCAGCGCCGCCGTCCAGGAGGCCGTCGGCTCCATCGAAGGCATCCCCTCCGGCTCCGACGTCGCCGAACTCATCGCCTTCGCCGTGACGCGCCCGCCCCACGTCAACCTGTCCCAGATCTCCGTACTGCCCACGCGGGAGGCGTAATTCTCCTTCCGAGCGGCGGCAGCGCGGCGGTCCCGAGTTCGATCAGCGGGGCTACGCAGGCCACGGATGAGTTCATCGGCTTCGCGGGCTTGGACCCGGTGGATGGCGGCATGCCGTTCACGGGGGTTGAGATCGGTTGGCGGCTCGCCCGCTCGGCCTGGGGCCGGGGTTACACGGTGATGCAGCGGATCGGCATGACCCGCGACCCGGTCACTCGGTCAGGCCCCGGCGGGCAGCGATCGTCGCGGGCGGCGTACGGCAGCGAGTGACAGGCCCACCAGGCCGAGGACCGCGGCGATCCACAGTGATGCCGTGTAGTCCGCGCCGGCCGACAGGGCGGCTCCGGCGAGCAGGGGGCCGCCCGCGTTGCCGATGTTGAAGGCCGAGATGTTCGCCGCCGAAGCGAGTTGGTCCGCACCGTGTGCCGTGGCGAGGACGCGGGTCTGAAGGGGCGGGATGACGGCCGCTCCGACCAGGCCGAACAGCAGGAAGCCGACGATGACGGCGGGCTTGCTGTGCACGGCAGCGAGGAGCAGCAGCGACACGGCGGCGACCCCGGCCAGCGCGCCGTACAGCGTCGGAAGCAGCGCCCGGTCGGCGAGGCGGCCGGCAAGTGGCGTGCCGATCACCATGCCGACGCCGATGAGGACGAGGAGGAGCGGGACCGTGTGCTCGGCGAAGCCGGTGACGTCGGTGAGCAGCGGGGAGATGTACGTGAGGACGGTCAGGAACGGTGCCCAGCCGAAGGCCGTCGCGGCCAGCGCCCGCCATACCTCGCCGCGCCTGAACACCGACAACTCGCCGCGCAGGCCGTGTCCTTGAGCGTGTTCCACTCGTGGCACCAGGAGTGTGAGCGCCGCCAGGAGCAGCAGGCCGAGGGCTGTCACCGCCCAGAACGTGGCCCGCCAGCCGAGGGCCTGGCCCAGGGCCGTGCCGCCGGGCACGCCGAGGACGTTGGCCAGGCTCAAACCCATGAAGACCGTGGCGATCGCGCTGGCCTTGCGCTCGGGGGCGACGATCCCGGCGGCCACCACCGCGGCGATGCCGACGTAGGCGCCACCCGCGAGCGCGGACAGCACCCGGCCCGCCAGGAGCACCCCGTATCCGGGGGCGACCGCGCTGAGCAGGCTCGCGGCCACGAACAGGGCGACGAGCCACAGGAGCAGGCGCTTGCGCGGCACCCGCGCGCCGAGGACCGTCAGGAGCGGGGCGCCGACCACCATGCCGAGCGCGTAGCCGGAGACGAGGAATCCGGCCGTGGGCAGCGAGACACCGAAGTCGTCGGCGATCCCCGGAAGGAGCCCGGCGATGACGACCTCCGTGGTGCCGACCGCGAAGGCGCCCAGGGCGAGGGCGCAGAGCGCGGCGGCGGCTCCGCGGCGGGCGGACGCCGGGGGCTGCGTGGCCGGGGTACGCGGCTCCGCGCCCGTGGTCGGTGGGGTGGAGAGATCTTGAGTCATGGCTCAAGGCTCGCCGCCGCGTGAGCCGGGATCAGCTCCCGTCCGGGAACCGATCGGTAAGCCCGGCTTACCGATCAGTGCCCACCGTCGCCAGCTCCGCCGCCGCCGTGGTGAAGGTCCCCGCCCGTGCCGTCAGCCCGGACGCACGCCAGACCAGGCCGTACTCCAGCGGCTCGGCATCCCGGAACGGCCGGTAGACCACACCGCGCGGTGTGAAGGAGCGGGCGACGTCGGCGCCCACCGGGGAGATGCCCTGCCCCGCGCCGACCATGGCGAGCGTCTCCTGGAGCGTGGCCGCACCCCGGCCGCGCCGGACCTCGTGCCCGGCAGGGGTACGGACGGGCGCCAGATGCTCCTGCCAGTAGCTCGGCACATCGCCCAGGCAGGCGAAAACGTGGTCACGGGCCAGATCGTCGAGCGACACACTGTCCTGCCGCGCGAGGGGGTGCCGGGCGGACACCGCCAGCATGCGCGGCACGCGCACCACCACGGGACCGCGCACCAGATCTGGCTCGGCCACCGGGAACTGCGTGACCAGGACGTCGACGTGGCCGCCGCGCAGCGGTCCGAACATGTCCTTGATCTGCGTCTCGTGGATCCGCACCTCCATGCCGGGGTAGCGACGGGTGAGGACCTCGGTCACATCCATCACGAACTCCCCCGCCGCGCTGCCGAGATAGCCGACCGGCAGCACGCCCTCCACCCCCCTCGCCTCGTCCTGGGCGCGGGCCAGGCCCTCCTCTATGCGGCGGCTCCCTGCCGCCACGTCCTCGTACAGACGCCGCCCGAGCGGGGTGAGGGCGACGCGGCGGCTCGTGCGGTCGAACAGCGGGGCGCCGACGCGGCGTTCCAGGCGCTGGATCGTCTGGCTGACACGGGCCCGCGACACCCGCAGGTGCTCGGCGGTGCGGCCGAAGTGCAGTTCCTTCGCCAGCACCAGAAAGCTCTCGATCTCCAGACGCTCCAGCATCCCGTCACGTTAACGCGGCCTCACGGCCGACCTGTTGCTGCCCCTGTGTCTGTGTCCGTCTCCGCCTCTGTCGAAAGAGAACCGCGGCGCATCAGCTCTGATCGCCCAGGTCCCTGCGGGTCAGTCGACGGGACTTGCCGAGCCGGCGCCGGACGGCTGCCGGATCCTTCTCCGAGCGGCCGACGCCGCGCACCTTGTGCGGTGCGCACAGCTGACAGCAGCCCTTCCAACGGCGGTGCGGTGAGTGTGCCATCGTTCGAGTCCTTTCCCAGACGCCCCGCCTTGGGGCCGGTCTGGCTCGAACACCTGCGAAGGAAAGGTCTCTACCGACATGGGGACCATCCTCCCCCACGGGCCCGGGCAGGTACTCCTCGCCCGCGATAAACCCGGTGACGTCGACGATCAGCCCCGGAATACTGGCCGTCCATGGATGAGGTCAAAGTCGTCGTCGCCCATTCCGAGCGCACGACCCTGCGCGTCGGCGACGTGTTCCTGAAGGTGGACGCCGATCAGACGCGCATCGACGCCGAGGCCGAGGCCATGGCGCTGGTGCCGGTCCCGACGCCGGAGGTGCTGTGGCGCAAGCCGTCCGTGCTGGCGATCGCCGCGGTCCCGGGGACGGCGCTCGGCCGTCTCGGCGAGCCGTCGACCGCGTCGCCCGCGGCGTGGGCCGCGGCGGGTGCCGCCATCCGGAAGTTGCACGACGCGCCGTTGCCGCCGTGGCCCGGCCGGGCGGGCCAGGCGGCCCGAGGGATCGACGAGTTGGCGGCGGAGCTCGACGGCGAGTGCGAGTGGCTCGTGACGAACGACGTCCTGCCCGCCGACCTGGTCACCCGCAACCGCCAGGTCGCCGGGGCCGCGCTCCGGCCGTGGACTCCGGTGTTCACGCACGGCGACCTGCAGATCGCGCACGTATTCGTCGACGGCGACGAGATCACCGGCATCATCGACTGGTCCGAGGCGGGCCCGGGCGATGCCCTGTTCGACCTCGCCACGCTGACGCTCGGACACGAGGAGCACCTCGGTGACGTCGTCGCCGGCTATGGCGCCGACGTCGACCTCGACGTGATCCGCGGGTGGTGGTCGTTGCGCAGCCTGCTGGTGGTCCGCTGGCTGACCGAGCACGGCTTCGACCCGTCGGCGCCGGGCTGCGAGGTCGACGTGCTGAAGTCCCGGATGTGAGGCCGGTCGCCGCCGGCGGAAGTCCTTCAGGATTGTCGAGGCGGCATGCCGGACGCCAGGGCGCGGGCCGCATCGGCGAAGTACTGTTCGTCGGCGCCGTCCGCGAGGCCGAGAATCACACCCTGGCTGAGCCCGACGAACAGCGCCCTGAGCGCGGTGACCAGGCGCTGTGCCTGACCAGGCGTCACGACGCCCCCGTCATGGGGTCTTCCGGTGAACAGCTCGACGAGATGCCCCTCCTGCTGCCGGATGGATTCACCGAGCCTGGCGCCCAGGCCCGGGTCGTGCACGGCCATGTCCAGCAAGGTGATCTGGAGCGCCAGAGCGGACCGCGCGTTCGGGGCGTCGCAGCCGCGCCGGTAGTGCCGGGCGAAGGCGTCCACCGCTTCCAGTAGATCCAGGTCCGCGGGAACCGCCCGTTCGATCTCTTCGTAGTGCGGCCGCAGATGGTCCGCGACCACCGCGACCACCAGGCCGTTCTTGCTGCCGAACAGCGAGTAGATGGCGCCGGTCGTCACCTCGGCCCGTTCGGCGATCTCCTCCAGCTTCGCCCGGTACCCGTCCCGGGAGACCACCTCGAACGCGGCGTCCAGCAGGGCACGGCGGTTGCGTTCCTTGGCCTCGGCTCTCGTCATTCTCATAACCAGATTATTGCCGTAATCTCGTTACGGAACCAGTCCGGGACACCTCCAAGGAGGGGTACACATGGCTCAGACCGCGGCAGCCTCCCCTGCCCGCAACAGAACAGGGATCATCGCCGACGGCGTCGTCAAGGTGGTCCTCGCCGCCGTCTGCACCATCGGCGCCGCCCCGCTCGGCCGCCTGCTCGGCGTACCCGAGTGGCTCATGGTCGCCTCGGGGGTCGCCCTGCTCATCGGCGGCGGCATCGAACTCGGGTACATGCGCAGCCGGACCGTACCGACGTACACCCGGCTCATGATCGCCTACGACAGCGGCTGGGCACTGACCGCGCTCACCGGCCTTCTGCTGGCCTGGCGGAGCGGCGACGCGGACACCGCGGGCGGCGAGATCTGGATCGGGTACCAGACAGTTGCCCCACTCGTGTTCGCCGCTCTGCTGGCGGCTGCGCGGCCACGGGCGTGACGGTCACCCGTCTCGTTCGACCGTCGGTCATCGGTCATCGGAGGATGACGCTGACGCCCCGTTCCTCGAAGATTTCCAGGAGCAGGTCGAACAGTGAAGCCTCGCCATCATCGGTGGGCATGTTCTCTGCCAGACCCGCCCTGGCCTCGGCCGAGGAATCCCAGTGCAAGGTGAACGGAGTGGTGGCGCCCCAGCCGCCGCGAAGACAGTCGTCCAGGGCGTCGAGGTTCCCACCGAAGTAGCCACCAGGCCCGTTGATGGCCTCACCGATCGCGCAGGAGAAGCTGTCCCTGTCGGTGATGTGCCGGCCGTCCACAGTGAACACCTGGCCTGCGGGAGCGTCGGGCCGTCCCTGACGTCGGTACTCCCGGGACCACAACGCCACCGAAAGCCAGGCGCGTCTGTCCTTGGGCCCGAGGTCGTGCCACATGCCGGGGCGGTTCAGGTGCCCCGCGCGGATCAGGTCCCACACCTGTTCCGCTCCGGCCAGGGCGTTCTCGCACCACAGCGTCACCGTGAGGTCGACGAGGCCGGCTCCGTCGGCGGAGGGCTTGGCGTCGACGACGGTGACCTCGTTGACGAAGTAGGCCCCCATCGTGGTGCCTTCGCCGTCGAGGAGCTCCAACCAGGCGTTCCCCGCCACGGCACGACGGCCGCCGACGTGGCCGACGCTCTTCAGCAGGCCACCCTGCGGGCGGCACCCCGTGAAGTGCACCCGGCGCGCTCCGTCCTCGTCCCGCAGCGGCGTGAACAACCCCTCGGCCCCGTGGGCGGACCCCCAGAAGTCGCCGTCGTCCTCGTCCGAAGTCAGCGCGTACTTCCGCCCCTCGCCGCCCCGTCCTGATGTTCGCATCGCACTCCCCATGAGAGCGCTGATCCTACCGACGCCCGGTCACGGGCTATTCCGTCCGGATGCCCGAGATCTTCATGGTGGCGATGTCCGACTGGACGGTCAGGTGGCTGTGGTGGGCGCGGTGCTGCCGGTCGTGCCACGTCAGGTTGACCCGCGTCCAGGAGTGGCCCATGCCGCTGTCCTCGTAGGTCACCTTCCACGCGGTCGGCACTCCCTTGCCCCGGAGAACTCCGTCGCGGTGGTGGGCGGTCTCCCAGCGGGCCAGATCCTGGCGCAGTCCTGCGGTGAGGTAGTGGTGGCGCAGGCTGTTCGCCAGGGATCCGCGGCCCGTGTCGTGGAGGACATCGACGTAGGCGCCGTAGAAGTTCGCGACGTGGTCGACGGCGGACGTGGGGATTCCGCTGCGTGCGGGGGCTGTCCTCGGCGTCTGTGGCGGCGTGTCCTGCGCCGCGGAACTCGCGCTCGCCACCGGCACGGTGAGTGTGAGCAGGAGAACCGACGCGGCCGTCGTGACGCGGCGCGCCTTCGGATACGTGATCATGATGTCCCTCCCTCATCGCTGTCATTGCATCGCCGTGCAGGCGATCCCCACAGAGGCCAAGTGGGGCCCTGGGCCGGGCCGTTCGGCCCGATGGCGCGTGCCGATCGAGCGGCGGCGGCTGCGCCCGGCTCAGCCCGGCGCAGCTCGGCTCACAGACCTGGTACCCCCCACAGCGGAAACCAGCGGTTCAGGTCGTGTTCGATGGGCAGGTCGCCGCCGACCGCCGCTTTCAGTTCCAGTTCCAGTGCGTTGTCGCGCCTCTCGCCGGGCAGCGGGGCGAAGGGGTAGAAGGTGCCGCGCTTGTAGAGGTAGACCAGCGCGAGGGGGCGCTCGTCGGCGTCGCGGAAGAACACCAGGGAACACAGGAGTTGGGGACCGAATCCGCTGTCCTGCAGCGCGCTGTTCACCGCATGCAGGTCGTTGACGAGGGCGGGCAGGTCGTCGGGGTTCCGGCGGGACAGCAGCCACGAGTAGCCGTAGGCATCGCGGCTGAACTCCACCGATGTGCCCCCGCGTGCCGCGTCGGCGGCCAGGAGCGCGCGCACCTCCTGCTGGATGCGCGCGAACGCGCCGCCTTCGATGGCGGCGAAGCACACCGAGCCCTTGCCGGTCGGGGTGAAGCCGAGGGCGGCCTCCAGGGCGATCGCCGCCGAAGGCAGTCCGAAGAGCCGGTCCAGGTCGGGCGCGACCGGCTTGCTCCGGCCGAGCAGGACGCCCCAGAAGTCCACGGCGCGCCGCCGCCTCATCGCGCCCCGCCGCCCGGTCCGCCGAGACGCATGGCGATCTCCTCCAGCGCCTTCAGGCGGCGCTCCAGGGTGGGGTGGGTGGAGAACAGGCCGCCGAGCACCGAGCGGGATCCGAGGGCGGGGGTGAAGAAGAACGCGTTGAACGCCTGCGCGGTCCGCAGATCCTTGGTGGGGATGCGGGCCACGTCACCGGTGACCTTGGTGAGGGCCGACGCCAGGGCCGAGGGTTTCCCCGTGAGCATCGCGGCGGCACGGTCGGCGGCGAGTTCACGGTAGCGGGAGAGGGCCCGGACGAGCAGGAAGCTGAGGGCGTAGACGAGGGCGGAGACCGTGATGACGATCCCGATCAGGGCGGCGGTGTTCTGGTCGCGCTGTCGGCCGCCGAACAGTTGGGAGTAGAACGCGAAGCGCACGATCAGTCCGGCGAGCACCCCCAGGAAGGAGGCGATGGTGATCACCGCGACGTCACGGTGCGCGACGTGGGAGAGCTCGTGGGCGAGCACTCCTTCGAGTTCCTCGGTCTCCAGTCGGCGCAACAGTCCGGTGGTGACACAGACGACGGCGTGGTCGGCGTCCCGGCCGGTGGCGAACGCGTTGGGCATGTCCAGCTGCGCGACGGCCACCCGTGGCTTCGGCATGTCCGCCGCGGCACACAACCGGTCGACCACGCCGTGCAGTCGGGGTTCCTCCTCGCGCGTGACGAGCCGGCCGCGCATGGCGTACAGGGCGATCCGGTCGGAGAACCAGTACTGCGCGCCCAGGACCCCGGCGGCGATGACCACCACCAGGACGATGTTCTCGACCAGCACGATCAGCACGCCGATGAACATCACGTACACCAGCCCGAGCAGGAACATCACCACCAGCATGCGGGCGGTCAACTGCCGGTCGGGCTCGAATCGGCTGCGCGTCGTCATCGCCATCACCCCATGCGTCGAGGCCACGGTCGTCCGCCGTCGGCCATCCGCACAAGGGCCATTCGGGCCCGGGCGCCGGGCCGTCGGGCCTCCACCCGACGGGGCGCGGCCGGAAAGACCCCTGAACACCTCAGGTCGTCGAAGCCGCCCTCAGCTCGTCGTAGACCGCATCCGGGTCCCGCTGAGCCAGGTAGCGGAAGTGCCAGTGGACGGCTCGCTCGTCCGTGGCGGGTGACGTCGGCGCGGACGGACCGGAGTGGAGAAGCCGCGGCTCGTTCCACTGCTGTGCGACCACGGCGATCGGGCCGTCGGCACCGGTCAGGACCCACGTGGCCGCGCCCCCCGCGATCGAGGCGAGGTACCTGCCCTTGCCGACGGCGGTGACCGCCTCGCGCAGCGGCATCCCGTCGGGCAGCTCCATGGTCTCGGCGTGCGGGGCGTAGGCGTCGTCGCCCATCGCGACGCTGTCCCTGGTCAGATGTACTTTCACAGCCGGATCCTAACGCCGGGGCGAAAGGCCGCAGGGTCCCGCTGCGCGCATCGGGCGGCGGCGACCGCGCCTCCGACATCGTTGTCGGAGGCGCGGTTCGCACGGGTCACTTCCTTACGGGATGCGGGGCGCGGGGCGCCCTACGGCGTGTAGACGGCGTCACTGCCGTACAGCTCCCTGGTGAACGCGGAGACATCGGCGCTGCGGTCGGTGCCGTCGAGGTTGTACGTGAGATAGACGCCGTAGCCCTCGTCGACGGTGCGGCGGGCGAGGTCGGCGGTCGTGCCCTGCGAGGTCCCGCCGATCTCGACGGCCGCGGGCGACAGCTTCGACTTGGGCAGTGCGATGCCGGGGACCTGCCAGGTGCCGTAGTACGGATTCCAGGCGTAGTCGAACTTGGCGGAGATGTCGACGCCGCCGTAGGAGAGGCGCGAGGCGGCGGGGCCGATGTTGTAGAGGCTGATGATCTTGTCCGGCATGTTCGCGCGCAGCGCCGTCACCAGGTGCACGAAGGAGCTGTCGTTGGGCTGGCCGGTGCCGTTGTTGCCGTACTCGGCGTACTCGTCGTCGAAGTCGATGCCGTCGAGGCCGTACTTGGTCACGGTGTCCGACAGCTGCTTCGCGAACGCCGAAGCCGCCGCCTTGGACGGGAAGTTGGCGAAGCCCGCGCCCTGGTGGTTGCCGAGCACCGAGAGGACGACCTTGATGCCCTTCTGCTGCAACGGCCGTATCTGGGTGGCGGCGTTGTCGAGGACGCGTTGCACGTTCTCGTTGAAGTGCAGGTACGCCTCCTTCTTGGTCGTGTCGTAGTTGATGTTCGCCGCGAAGATCACGGCGACGTCGAAGACGTTCTCGCCGCCGTTCGCGAGGGTGTACTTGCCGACGTTCAGCATGCTGTTGTCGTTCACCTCGACGTACGCCACCGAGGTCGGTCCCTGTTTCGTGGGAGCGGGGGCGGCTGCCGCGCCGGTCGTGGCGGCCGTGCCGAAGGCGAGGGCCGCGACGGCCGAGAGCGCGAGCGCGGCCTTCCGCACTCTGCTCCGTACCAGAGTGAACATCGTTGATCGGTCTCCCATCGCTTGGGGCGGCGCCCGACCTGTTCGAAAGCGCCGAGTGAGCCCTCCGAGTTTTTCGCTTTCGTGACCGAATCCCGGTAATCACGCCTGAACTCTTCACGACTCCCACGCATCCTGCGCCCCGCCCATGTCGGAGATCGTTCTGCTACGGCAACATTGCGATCTCTACGGCAACATTGCGGGCTCATGGCGAAACCGGCCAAAACCTGGTGCCGCCCCTTAGTACGGACCAAGCTGACATTCGCCCCTTCGCGGCACCGTTCCGTACCCACACGCCCGCAGAAAGCTCCACCACGCATGCACTCGACCTGTCTCCCCGGCGCCGTCCCGGCGCACCCCGCGCGTGTGGAGAGGGGGCGGTCGGCACCATGCGCTATGTGATGCGCAAGGCGTCCGGCTGGCTCCTGATGATCGTGGTGGCGACCAACGCCACGTACTTCCTGGCCAGTTGGTTCCTCGACCCGCGATCGAACTACCGGGAGCTGCGGCCCGTCCGCAGCGAGGAGCAGATCGCCGGGGCCCTCGCCCCCTACAACCTCGACCCGGGGATGCCGCTGGTGCAGCGGTGGTGGAACTGGCTCACCTCCGTGACCCTCGACTTCGACTGGGGCAGGTCCCCCACCGGCGTCTCCGTCAACGGCGAGGTGGGCTACCGCGCCCTCATCAGCGCCGAGTTGGTCGTCACGGCGACCGTCCTGTCCGTCGTGATCGGTGTCGCGCTCGCCGTCTACACCGCCGCACGCCAGTACGGCCCAGCCGACCGCATCTCGCAGGCCATCTCCATCGCGGTGTTCAACGTCCCGACGTCCGTCGCGGCCCTCGGCGTGGTCTTCGTCGCCATCTGGCTCAACGAGCACGCCGGGTTCGACTTCCTCTACGTCGCCGGGGAGAACTCGCCCGATGTCGAGGGGCTGCTCCCGACGATCGGTGACCGCCTCCTGCACCTGATCCTGCCGACGCTCACGCTGACGCTGATGGGATACGTGGGGTACCACCTGACGCAGCGCTCGCTGCTGCTCGACACGATCAACGCCGACTTCGTGCGCACCGCCCAGGCCACCGGCCTCACCCGCAGCCAGGCCGTTCGCAGGCACGCCCTGCGGGCCGCGCTGATCCCGACAGCGGCCTCCGTGGCGTTCAGCGTGCCCGCCCTGTTCACCGGGGCCGTCATCACCGAGACGGTCTTCGGCTGGAATGGCATGGGCCGCTACTTCGTCCAGACCATCAGCAAGAACGACGTGCACGGCGCGGTCGCGACGGCCGCGTTCGCCGCGGTGCTCACCGCGATCGGCGCGATCCTCGCGGACATCGCCACGGTCTTCCTCGACCCGAGAGTGCGGGTGAACTGACATGGCGACAGCGACCGATACCGTCACCGTCACGGCGCGCAGGGACCTCGGCCGCGGCCGGCTCTATCTGCGACGCTTCCTGCGCAACCGCCTCGCCGTGGCCGGCGTCGTGATCTTCGCGCTGCTGGTGCTCTTCAGCGTCTTCGGCGGCCTGTTCACGTCCTACCACCACACCGACGCCGACTTCACCGCCCTCACCCAACCGCCCAGCGACGTGCACTGGTTCGGCACCAACCAGGGCGGCAACGACATCTACGCCAGTGCCGTGCACGGGCTGCGGCGCTCGCTGGTGATCGCCGTGAGCGTGTCCGTCCTGACGATCGTCGTCGCCGCGGTCATCGGCTCGAGCGCCGCGTACTTCGGCGGCCGGGTGGAGAGGCTGACGCTCGCCGTCATCCACTTCCTGCTGATCGTCCCCTCGTTCCTCATCCTCGCCCTGGTCTCCAACCACCTGGCCGGTGACTGGCGGGTCCTCATCCTGGTGCTCACCGTGTTCGGCTGGATGTCCACGGCCCGGGTCGTCTGGTCCGTCTCGACCTCGCTGCGCGAACGGGACTATGTGACGGCGGCGGAGTTCATGGGCGTCCGCCCGCTGCGCATCATCCTGCGCCACATCATCCCCAACCTCGGTTCCCTGCTCATCGTCAATCTGACGCTCGGCGTCGTCGCGACCGTGCTCAGCGAGACCGCGCTGTCCTTCCTCGGGTTCGGCGTCAAGACCCCGGACGTGTCGCTCGGCACGATGCTCGCCGACGGGGCGACCACCATCACCAGCGCCCCCTGGCTCTTCGCCTTTCCCGCGGGCCTCGTCGTCCTGCTCACCGTGTCGATGACCTTCATCGGCGACGGGCTTCGCGACGCCCTCGACCCCACCTCTGTGACCGGCGCGGCGGGAGGCCGACGATGACACTCACCATTCCCCTGCGCGACACGGTCCCGCCCACCGGCGCCACCCCCGTGCTCTCCGTGCGGGACCTGCGGATCTCCTTCCCCTCCGAGTCCGGGACCGTCGAAGCGGTGCGCGGCGTCAGCTTCGATCTGCTGCCGGGCAGGACCCTCGGCATCGTCGGCGAGTCCGGCTCGGGCAAGTCGGCCACCGCGATGGGCGTCATGGGCCTGCTGCCGCCCACCGCCGATCTGCGCGGCGAGGTCCTGCTCGGCGGCCAGAACCTGGTCGGCCTCGACGACCGGGCCCTCTCGCGGGTACGGGGCAAGTCCATCGGCATGGTCT
The DNA here is from genome assembly GCF_042740435.1 of Streptomyces sp. NPDC059002. Classification (NCBI taxonomy): domain Bacteria; kingdom Bacillati; phylum Actinomycetota; class Actinomycetes; order Kitasatosporales; family Streptomycetaceae; genus Streptomyces; species Streptomyces sp. NPDC059002. Next base: position 353,645 of record NZ_JBHYJI010000002.1, read on the forward strand.
TCCAGGACCCCCTGTCCGCACTCACCCCCATCTTCTCCGTGGGCCGACTGCTCTCCGACGCGCTGCGGGTCCACCAGGACCTGACCAAGAAGGCGGCCTGGGAGCAGGCCGTCGAACTGCTCGACCTCGTCGGCATCCCCGATCCGCGGGGCCGGGCCTCGGCCTTCCCCCACGAGTTCTCCGGCGGCATGCGCCAGCGCGTGGTCATCGCGATGGCGATCGCCAACCGGCCGAGCGTGCTCGTGGCCGACGAGCCCACCACCGCGCTCGACGTCACGGTGCAGGCGCAGATCCTCGACGTACTGCGCCTGGCGCAGCAGGAGACCGGCGCCGGGCTCGTCCTGATCACCCATGACCTCGGGGTGGTGGCGGGCCATGTGGACGACGTCGCCGTCATGTACGCGGGGCGCTTCGTGGAGAAGACGGACGTGCACGCGCTGTTCCGCAGGCCGACGATGCCGTACACCGCGCGGCTCCTCGCCGCGGTGCCGACCGTGGACGGCGGGGTCCGTCGTCCGCTGCTCCCGATCGGCGGAGAGCCACCCGCCCTGTCGGGCCTGCCGGACGGCTGCCCCTTCGCGAGCCGGTGCGCCGTCGCGCTCGACGCGTGCCGCTCCGAGGAACCGGAGCTGCGCCGCGTCACGGGGCACGGGGACGTGGCCTGCCTGCGCGCGGCCGAGATCGCCGGGGGCACGCTGGATCCCACCGGGGGTGTCACGCCCGTCGACCGGGAGGCGGGCCCGGGTTCCGCCGGGAGCGGCGATGTGGTGCTGCGCGTCGAGGATCTCGTCAAGACGTTCCCCGTCACCAAGGGCGCGTTCATCAAGCGCAGGGTCGGCACGCTGCACGCGGTCAACCGGGTCAGCTTCGAGCTGCGGGCCGGGGAGACGCTGGGCCTGGTCGGCGAGTCGGGCAGCGGCAAGACGACGACGCTGATGGAGATCCTGCGGCTGCGCCGGCCGGAGGGCGGCCGGATCGAGATCGCGGGGAGGGAGATCGGGGCGGCGGCGGGCCCGGATGCCGGTGCCGCGGCCGGTTCCGGCGGGGGTGCGCGCACCCTGCGGCACGACGTGCAGATGGTCATGCAGGACCCGATGGGCGCCCTGGACCCGCGCCTGCCCGTCCACCAACTGCTCGCCGAACCTCTTCAGGCCATCGGCCGCGACCGTGCCGCGATCCGCTCCCGCGTCCATGAACTGCTGGAGCTCGTCGGCCTCGACGCCTCGGTGGGCGACCGCTTCCCCGCGGCGCTCTCGGGCGGCCAGCGCCAGCGCATCGGCATCGCCCGCGCGCTGGCCACGGACCCGAAACTGGTCGCGCTCGACGAGCCGCTGTCCGCCCTGGACGTATCGGTACAGGCCGGGGTGATCAACCTGCTCGGCCGGCTCAAGCGTGAGCTGGGCCTCGCCTATCTCATGGTCGCGCACGACCTCGCGGTGGTCCGCTACATCTGCGACCGCATCGCGGTGATGTATCTGGGGCACGTCGTCGAGACCGGCGACACGGAGACGCTGTTCTCCGACCCGAAGCACCCCTACACCCGGGCACTCCTCTCGGCGATCCCCGTGCCCGACCCGGAGCGCGAACGCACCCGCGAGCGGATCGTCCTGAACGGCGAGCAGCCCAGCGCCACGGACCTGCCGAGCGGCTGTGTGTTCATCGACCGCTGCCCGCTGTACCGCCTCGCCGACGCGGACACCCAGGAGCGCTGCCGTACGGAGCGCCCCGCGCCCAGGCCGGTGCCGGGGCGGCCGGATCACGCGTACGCCTGCCACGCCGCGTGACCGACGGCCGACCCCCATTCCACGTCCCATCCCCAACCCAAGGAACCACTCCCATGCGCGCAAGACTGGCCCTGCCCGTCGCCCTCATAGCAGCCCTCTCCGTCACGGCCACCGCGTGCCAGTCATCGGGTGACGACGCCGCGGGCGCGAAGAACACCCCGTCCGCCGCTCCGGGCGCCGCCGACTACAACCCGACGGCGTACGACAAGCTCAGGGACGGCGGGACGTACACGACGTCGGGGACGTTCGACGACCAGGGCAACCCGTTCCAGGTCAATGGGACGCTGGCGGCGTCCCGGGTGTGGGCCTGGTACAACGCGAACGCGATCACCTTCTCGCCGACCGGTGACGTGCAGTACAACCCGGACTACTTCAGCGATGTGCAGGTGTCCGTCAAGGGCGGCAAGCAGAAGGTCGTCCTGACGATCAACAAGAAGGCCACCTTCAACGACGGGACGCCGATCGACTGGACCGCGATCAAGGCCACGTGGAAGGCGAACAACGGCTCCGACAAGGAGTACGCGGCCCAGACCACGGAGGGCTACGACCAGATCACCGACGTCGCGCGGGGCAAGGACGACAAGCAGGCCGTCATCACCTTCAAGGACGTCTACGCCTCCTGGCCGAGCCTGTTCTACACGTTCCTGCACCCGAAGGCCGCGCAGGTCGACAACTTCAACAAGGCGTACGTGAAGAAGGCGCGCCCCGAGTGGGGTGCGGGCCCGTACACGGTCGGCAAGTGGGACACCCACTCGGGCAACATCACCTTCGTCCGCAACCCGAAGTGGTGGGGCAAGAAGGGCAGGCTCGACAAGCGCGTCTATGTGAACCTGGAGCAGACCGCGGAGGTCAACGCCTTCAAGAACGGTCAGCTCGACTACGTCTCCGCGATCGACGCCGAGAGCCTGAAGCAGGTCAAGGGGCTCAAGGGCACCGAGATCCGCAGCGGTGGCAGCCCCTTCGGGTACGCGCTCAACTTCAACACCAAGTCGCCGGTCCTCGCGGACAAGGCGGTGCGCAAGGCGATCCAGGAGAGCGTCGACCGCAGCCAGATCGCGAAGATCCAGTTCCAGGGCCTGGACTACAAGGAGCCGCTGCCCGGCTCGGCCCTGTTCTACAGCTTCCAGAAGGGGTACGAGGACAACGTCTCCACCGTCCTGAAGTACGGCCCCGACCAGGCGAAGAAGGACCTCGACGCGGCGGGCTGGAAGCCGGGGAGCGACGGGATCCGGGAGAAGGACGGCAAGAAGCTGGAGATCAGCTACACGCTTGTGGGCGACGCCCCGCTGGACAAGGCCACCGCCGGCGCGTTCGCCGCGATGCTGAAGCCCATCGGCGTCCACCTCACGGTCAAGAAGGTCGCCGAGGCGGACTTCGCCAGCGTCATCAACGAGCGGAAGTTCGATCTGATCCTCTCGGGCAACCGCTCCATGGACCCCTTCGGGGCCCGCTACATGTGCGAGATGTTCTGCTCGGACCGTGACTCCAACATCACGGGGGCCGGGTCGCCCGCGCTGGACAAGGAGATCCGCGCCACCGCGGACATCGGCGATCTGGACGAGCAGCAGGCGGCGGTGAACAAGCTCGAGAAGAAGGCCTTCCAGGAGTACGCCCGGCTCCCGCTGTTCAGCGGCCCGTCGACGTACAGCGTCAGGAAGGGCCTGGCGAACGTGGGCGCGACCATCTTCTACAGCCCGCTGCCGGAGACGGTGGGCTGGGAGAAGTAGCCCCGCGGCGCCCGTCCGCCCCCCTCCGCCACGAAGTGGAATATTCAACTACCCGTGGTCGTTGCAGCCCACAGAAGGAGGCAGACAGTGCAGCAGAAGCTGGAAATGACCTACTACGACCACGGGACCGCGGCGGAGCGCTGGGAGCGCGCGCGGCAGTTCTTCGACGCCAAGGAGTACGCCACGGCGGCGCGCATCCTCGACGGCCTGGCCGACGAGGTTCCCGAGCAGGTCGCCCCGCGCCTCCTCCTCGCCCGCGCCTACTACCACTCGGCCCAGCTCCTGCGCGCCGAGACCGAGTTGCTCAAGGTCCTCGACCTCGACCCGGTCGAGAGCTACGCCCGGCTGATGCTCGGCCGCACCCTGGAGCGGCAGGGCAGGCAGGCGGACGCGACGCCGCATCTGCGGATGGCCGCGGCGCTGTCCGGGGACATGCCGCAGGTCTGACATGCCGCAGGTCCGACGGGCCGCGCGGAACCCATGGGAGCCCCCGGCAGGGGTGGCACGCCTCAGGCGTCCCACCCCTCGCCGGAGGGCTCCCCCGCTCCCACCACGAATCCGATGACCGCTCCCCCGCCCGGCCGCCCCTCGGCGAAGACCACGCCCCCGTGCGTCGTGGCCACCTCCCGCACGATGGAGAGGCCGAGGCCCGAGCCCGGCAGGCTGCGGGCCACCGGGGCGCGGTAGAAGCGGTCGAATACATGGGCCAGGTCGGCGGCATCGATGCCGGGACCCCGGTCGAGGACCGTGACGCGGCGGCCCTCGACGACGATCTCGATGGGTTCGGTGCCGTCGCGGTCGAACTTGGCCGCGTTCTCCAGGAGGTTGGTGACGGCGCGCTGCAGCGCGGCGGGACGTCCCCGGAAGACCTGCGGATGCCCGGCCCGCAGGGTGATCGTGCGGCCGGTGCGGCGCCGCGCCACGGCGGCCGCCTCCTGCGCCGGTTCGACGAGCGTGAGTTCTTCGGCGCGCTCGTCGTCCGGCCTGCCCGCCGCGAGGTCGACCAACTCGTTGACCAGGTCGGTCAGTTCGCGGGACTCATCGGCGAGATCGGCGACCAGTTCCGCCCGTGCGCCGGGCGGCAGTTCGTCGATGCGGTGCAGGAGGGAGATGTTCGTACGCAGGGACGTCAGCGGGGTGCGCAGTTCGTGGCCCGCGTCCTGGACCAGGCGGCGCTGGTCGTCCTCGGCCTTGGCGAGACGGCCCAGCATGTGGTCGAAGGAGCGGCCGAGCCTGCCGACCTCGTCGCGTCCGACGACGGGCACCTGGGTGTCGACCCTGCCGGTGGCGGCGACGCCTTCCGCCGCGTGCGCGAGGCGTACGAGGCGTCCGGTGATGCGGCGGGCCAGCCACCAGCCGACCAGGCCCGCGGAGAACACCACGAGTCCGGCGAAGAGCAGCGTGCGGTCCTGGAGGTCTTTGAGGAGGTCCTCCGTGTCGCTGAACTGCTGCGCGACCTGCACGGCGCCCCGGCCGCCGCCGAGCGCGACGGTCGCGAGGCGGTAGTCCTCGCCGCCGATCTCGAGGTCGCGGCGTGCCACCTTGCCCGGCTCCAGGTCGGTCGTGAGGGTGCGGTCCGTCGTGCCGACCGGCAGTGCGGGGCTGCCCTGGTCGACGATCCGGCCGCCCGCGGCGAGCACCTGGATGTCGGCGCGGGTGTGCTTGGCCAGATCGTCGCGCAGGCCGTCGTGGTCGAGGTCCCCGGTCGCGTAGTCCTCGGCGTCCAGGTTCCTGGACCGCACCTGGGCCCGCAGGTCGCCGACGACCTCCATGAACATCGACTGCTGGTCCCTGCGCACGAGTTGGGCCGCCGCGTCGTAACTGAGGATGCCGACGAGGAGCGTGACCCCGGCGGCGACCGCGGCGAACGAGGCGGCGAGGGTCGTCCGCAGACTGGTGCGGGAGCGGCGCGGCAGCCGCACGCGGGCGGGACGGCGGGGGCGGGGAGGCTCGGGCATGGGCGGGCTCAGGATTCCCTGAGGACGTAGCCCACGCCCCGCACCGTGTGGATCAGCGGGGCGCCGTCGGCGACGACATCCAGTTTGCGGCGCAGATAACCGACGTACACGGCGAGGTTCTTGGAGCTGGGCCCGAAGTCGTAGCCCCAGATGCGGTCGTAGATGGCGGTGTGGTCGAGGACGATCCCCGCGTTGCGGGCGAGCAGCTCGAGGAGGTCGAACTCCGTGCGGGTGAGGTCGAGTTCCGTGCCGCCGCGCCAGACCCGGCGGGCCAGCGGGTCGATCCTGAGGTCGGCCGTCTCGACCAGCGCGGCAGGGACACCTTCAGCCGTGTGTGCCGCCGCCCTGCCGAAGGGCGTCTCCCCGTCGACCCTGCGCAGCAGCGCCCGCAGCCGTGCGAAGACCTCCTCGATCTCGAACGGCTTGGCCACGTAGTCGTCGGCCCCCGCGTCGAGACCGGCTATCCGGTCGGCGGTCTCCACCCTGGCCGTGAGCATCAGGATCGGCGTGCGGTCGCCCTCGGCCCGCAGCACCCGGCAGACCTGGAGGCCGTCGATGCCGGGCATCATCACGTCGAGCACGAGGATGTCCGGCGGCCGCCGATGGGCGGTGGCGAGCGCCTGGACGCCGTCGGCGACGGCCGTGACCTCGTATCCCTCCAGGGTCAGCGCACGCGCGACGGCGTTGCGGATGGCGCGGTCGTCCTCGGCGAGCAGCACGGTGTGGGGCATACGGGCAGTCTGCCAAGCCGTCCGCGCAGGACCGTCCCCCGGGGCCCGGCGCCTCCGCTTCTCTTACCCGGCTCTCACCTTCGCCGGGCCCTCGGCTTACCCCGCGCTGCCAGGGTGGGGCTCCGTCCGATCCATTCCGCCCGCGCCCCTCACATCGCGCTCCACCAGGGAGAAATGCACCGCATGAAGGTCGTGTTCCTGCTGCACAACGCCTACGCGGTCGGCGGCACCATCCGCACCACCCTCAACCTCGCGGCCGCGCTCGCCGACCGCCACGAGGTCCGGGTCGTGTCGCTGATGCGGCACCGCGAGGCGCCGCGCTTCGCCGTGGATCCGCGCGTCGTGCTGGTGCCGCTCGTGGACATCCGGGTGGGCGGCGCGGACATGGCGGATCCGCTGTTCGCCGAGCCCGCGCGGGACTTCCCCGTGGCCGACCGGCGCCATCACCAGTACACCCGCCTCCATGACGTGCGCGCGGCGGACTTTCTGCGCGGCTGCGACGCCGACGTCGTCATCGGCACCCGCCCGGGGCTCAACGTCTATCTGGCCCGGTTCGGTCCGCGCCGCGCCCTGCGCATCGCCCAGGAGCATCTGCGCCACGACGCGCACAGCAAGCGCCTGCGGGCCGAACTCGCCCGCCACTACCGCGTGCTGGACGCCGTGGTGACCACCACGGAGGCGGACGCGGCCGTCTACCGCAGACGGATGCCGCTGCCGGGCGTGCGGGTTCTCGCGGTGCCGAACATCGTGCCCGCTCCGGCGGACGGGCCCCGCGACGGTGCGGCGAAGGTGGTGGCCGCGGCGGGGCGGCTCGTGCCGGGCAAGCGGTTCGACCTGCTCGTGGAGGCGTTCTCCGCGGTCGCCGCGCAGCATCCCGACTGGCGGCTGCGGATCTACGGCGGCGGTCCCGGCAAGGCGGGCCTCCAGAGCATGATCGACGGGCTCGGGCTCGGCGGCCACATCACGCTCATGGGGGTGCGCTCGCCGCTCGAGACGGAGTTCAGGCAGGCGTCCCTGGTCGCGTCCGCGTCCGACGCGGAGTCCTTCGGCATGACGCTCGTCGAGGCGATGCGCTGCGGCCTTCCGGTGGTCAGCACCGACTGCCCGCTGGGCCCCGCGGAGATCATCGAGGACGGGCACGACGGCCGTCTCGTGCCGTGCGGCGACGGCCACGCGCTGGCCAAGGCGCTCGTCGAGCTGATCGAGGACGCCCCGCTGCGCCACCGGATGGGCGAGGCCGCGCTGCGCAGCGCCCGCCGCTTCGACCCCGACCCGATCGTCCGCCGCCACGAGGCGCTCTTCGCCGAGCTCCGGGCGACGCGGCGCGGGCGCGCCAGGGAGCGTTCCCGCGCCAGGGCACGGTCCTGGGCCCGGGCCCGCGTCCGCGCCGTACGGCGAGGGTGCGGAGCGGCGCTCGGCCGCTTGCGGGTGGCGCGTTCCTGGAGGGCCGGGTCACCTGGGAGTTGATGGCAGCGCTCTGGCCGCACGCCTACGCCGTCGTCCTGCTCCGCCACGAGCTCACGCACCGACGCGGTACGCGCCCCTCGCCCGGCGTCACAGCCACAGGGCCTCGGCGAGGGCCACTCCCACGAAGGCCGCACCGAGTCCGGCGACGACGCTGCCCACCGCGTTGGCCGCCGCGGAGAACCCCTCGCCCTGCTCGGCGAGCCGCAGCGTCTCGTACGAGAAGGTCGAGTACGTGGTCAGGGCCCCGCACAGGCCGGTGCCCAGGAACAGCTGAGTGTGCGAGGAGGCGGCGCCCACCGCCACCGCGCCCGTGACGACGCCGAGGACGAGACAGCCGGCCACGTTCACGGTGAGGGTGCCCCAGGGGAAGGCGGCGCCCTGCCGTGCCTGTACCGCGCGGTCCGTCAGATAGCGCAGCGGGGCGCCGACCAGCGCGCCCGCGGCGACGAGCAGCCAGTTCACCGGCGCCTCCCCGCGACCAGGCGGCGCGTCGTCCACGCCGCGCACCACACGGCCGCCAGGGCCGCGAGCAGGGTCAGCGCCAGATAGGCCAGGCCGGTGCGGGCATAGCCCCCGCCGAGCAGGCGCTCGATGTCCACGGCGTACGTCGAGAACGTGGTGAAGCCGCCGAGCACGCCCGTACCGAGGAACGGCCGCACCAGGCGGTGTGCCGTCCACACCTCGGTGACGAGCACCATCAGGACGCCGATCAGCGCGCAGCCCGCCGCGTTCACCGCGAGCGTCGACCAGGGGAAGGCGCCGGGACCGACCGGCCAGGCGAGGGACGCGGCGTAGCGGGCTGAGGCGCCGAGCGCGCCGCCGACGGCGACCGCCGCGAGGATCAGGCCCTGCCCGCGCGTCAGTTCGTACCGCTGCGCGGGCACGGACAGGTCGATGTCGGGGTCCGTGGGTTCGTCCACCGCCGCGGGCCGCCGGTCGTGCGTGGGCATGTGCCTCCTACTCGCGTCGCCCGTGGAGGGGCGCACTCGTTCGCAAGTAGGGACCGTCGGCGGCGTCCGTGCCGCGGTTCGGGTACGGCGGGCCCCACCGCCGCGCGGCGCCCGGTGGAGGCCGCCGCTTCCACCAGGCTAACCGCCCGCGCGGCGGCTCACACGGCGGGGGGCAGTGCGCCGAGCCGGGTGCGCTGGAGGAGGTCGTTCATCCTGCGGGAGTCGGACGAGGGCGCGCCCGCGGTCTCCAGGTGCCGCTCGGGGCGCCTGCGGGGCGCCGCGGAGCTGAGGATCTCCTGCTGGAGGCGCTGCAGATCGGGCGAAGGTTCGAGGCCGAGTTCGTCGTTCATGGCGCGGCGCAGGTGGTGGTAGACCTCAAGGGCCTGGGTCCTGCGTCCGGAGCGCTGCAGCGCGAGCATGTAGTAGGCGTGCAGATGCTCGTCGAAGGGGTGCTGGAGGACCAGGGACGCCAGTTCGCTGAGCACCTCTTCGTGGCGGCCGATCCGCAGCACGGTCTCGATGCGCAGCCCGCGGGCGGCCTGCCGCGACTGTTCGAGTCCGGACACCTCGGCCTGCAGCGGAAGGCCCCGCTCGACGTCGACGAGCGCGGCGCCCTGCCAGAGGTCGTCGGCCCGCTGAAGCTGGCGGACCGCGTCGGCCTGGTCGCCGGCGCGCAGCGCCATCCGTCCCGCCGCGTCGAGCCGCCGGAACTCCGCGAGGTCGAAGGCGCACGACTCTGTGTTGAACACATAGCCCATGCTCTTGGTCTGGAGCAGCTCACTGCTCACCACGCTCTGCGGCAGGGCGAAGTTCACCGCGATGCTGCGGCGGATGTTGAGGATGTAGGTCTGCAGCGCCGTGAGCGCGGTCCGCGGCGGACTGTCGTGCCACAACTCCTCGACCAGCTGCGACACGGGGACGACACGTGAGTGGCTCATGAGGAGCAGAGCGATAACTTTGCGTTCTTTTGGGGCGGTTGGGGTCGCCTGCCCGTGGTCCGAGTGGAGCGATAACGAACCGAGTACGTCGATGCTGATCTGGACTCCCATGGACTCCCCCTGTGTCCGCGCCTGCAGGCGGCCAGCCAATGATCGGTAGAGATTATGGAGACAACTGTTAGTTGACTGCAGTCTGCATGGATCCCGGAAGGATTGTCAACTGTGGGTTGATCGGGGAGACTTGGTGTCAACGACCAGACTCGCGGTGCCGCACCCCTGGTGCCCATGACGCTGTGGAGAGTGACGCTGTGGAGAGTGAGGACATGCCGGAGAACGACGACGGGGCGCCGCTCGCCGCGAGACTCAACCATCTGTTTCGCGCCAGTCGCCCACAGGGCAGGACCTGGACCAATCGCGAGGTCGCAGAGGAGGTGAAACTGGCCAATCCCGGACTGAAGGTGAGCGGTGCCTATCTATCCGCCCTGCGTACGGGAAAACGGACCAACCCGTCCACCGATCTGCTGAGCGCGCTGGCGAAATTCTTCGGTGTCTCACCGGCCTATTTCGTCGATCCGGATCACGCCGCCAGGGTCGACACACAGCTGGCGGCGCTCAACGAACTGAGCCAGTCTGGGGTGCGTGAAGTGGCCCTGCGAGCGGTGGGGTTGCCGCCGGAGAGCCTGGCGGCGATCAGCGCCGTCATCGACCAGGTCCGCAAGTTGCAGGGATTGCCGCCCGTCGAGGAGTAGATCGAAGCAGTGTCCTCCGTATTAAGACCCCGCCGGGACTGGTTCAGGAGGAACTCCGGACCGCTGCGCCGCTCCTGCGAGCTGCGCCTCGCCGCCCTCGGCATGCCCGGCGAACGCACCATCGCCCATCTGTGCGCCCACGTCAGCCAGTTGCGGGGACGGCCGGTGGTGACCGCCCCGATGCGGCTCAAGGCACCGGCTCCCTGCGGCATGTGGATCGCCTGGCAGGACATCGACGTCATCGTGTACGCGGCGGACACCAGCCCGGCGCACCAGGACCACATCATCGTGCACGAACTGGCCCACATCCTGTGCGGGCACCGCGGATCCGACGAACCCCTCGACCAGGGTGCGGCGGGATCGCTCTTCCCCGACCTGGACCCCGCGCTGGTGCGGGACGCCCTCTACCGCACGGCGTACACCGACCCCCAGGAACGCGAGGCGGAGATGCTCGCGTCGCTGTTCCTCAAACAGGCCGCCGCGTCGGCCCCGCAGGAGACCGTTCCCGAGGTCCCGTGCGCGGACGCGGAGATCATCGCTCGTATCGAGGCCACGCTCGGCCCGCACTGAATGGCCCGTCGTACGGCCACGGGGGGACGGAACAACCGGCATGCTTCCCAGCCAACTCATCGGGTGGGTCTGCGCCGTGGCGGCGCTGGCCGCCTTCCTCTACACCATCCCGCTCCTGCTGCGCGGCCGCAGGGACCCGGCCGTGCTCGCCCTGTGCGTGCACTTCCTGTGTTCGTCCCTCAGTTTCCTCGAACAGCTCGGCGCGCTGCCCCCGACCGGCATCCTGCTGCGCGACCAACAGCATCTGACTCCCCTGCTGACCGAGGTGGCGGTCGTCGGGCTCACCGGTTCCCAGACGGTCTTCCTGATGTACTGGTCCCACCCTCCGGAGGTGGCCCGCCGCAGGGCCCGACGGCGGGTGCTGGTCTTCGCGGGCCTCGCCCTCGCCCTGGTCGTACTGAACTTCGCGCTCGGTCTCAGCGGGCGCAGGGCCGTGGCCGAGCGGCTCACCCTCACGGACATGCACGACCCCGGATACGCGGCGTACCTCTACTTCTTCTTCGCGGTCTGCGCGCTGGGGCAGTTCGAGACGTTCCGGCTCTCCCTGCGCTACATGCGCATCGCCCAACGCCCCTGGCTGCGCTGGGGCATGCGGGCCGCCATGCTCGGCGCGCTCCTCTCCGTCCTGCACTGCGGCATCCGCTGCTGGGAGATCACGGGTACGTTGTCGGGGCGCGGCATGAACGTCCTGCACTCCCCCGACTGGTTGACCGGTGACATCGGCGCCGCGCTCAAGGTGTTCGGCTGGACCGTGCCCGCGTGGGGCCCCAGCCTGAGCCTCGCCGCGCGGTGGATCGGCAAGTACCGCTCCTACCGGCGGCTGCGGCCCCTGTGGGTCGCGCTCAGCAGGGCCGTGCCGGACATCGTCCTGGACCCGCCGGTCCTGCACAGGATCGGCGACGTGCTGCCGCTGCGGGATCTCGACTACCGGCTCTACCGCCGTGTCATCGAGATCCGGGACGGCCAGCACGCGCTGCGCCCCTACCTGCCGAAGGACCACCGGATCGAGGCCGGACCGGCCGGCGCCGAGGCCGAGGCGCGCGCCCTGCGGATCGCGCTGCGGGAGAAGCGGGCCGCGAGCGCGCCCGACCCCTCGGCCGCGGTCGAACCGGAGCCCTCGGGCGGCGGCCGGGAGTCGGCCGGGCTCAGCGACGACATCGTGTGGCTGGGCCGGGTCGCGGACGCCTTCGTGCGCGCCCGCTGACCTGGGCGGGGCCGCGCCGTGCGGCCCCGCAGGACTCAACAGGCCTTGGCGGGCGTGCCGTTGATCGCCTCCATCAGCGAGCGCGGGGTGGCCAGCTGGGTCGCCAGGTCGTCGGGCAGCTCGACGCCGTAGTCCTGCTGGATCCGTGCCGTGGTCTCCAGGAGGGCGAGCGAGTCGCAGCCGAGGTCCTCGAAGGTGAGGTCGAGGACGTCCTCCGCGTCGCCGGAGAACGCGAGGTCCCCCGCGCTCTCGGTGAGCAGGCGGACCATGTCCTGTGCGGTGATCTCGGTCATGTGGATCGTCTCCTTCAGTTCTTTGCGTTGCTGTGGGGGATGTCCGCCGCCTCGGCACGGCGTACGACGACGGCCGAGTTGAAGCCGCCCTTGCCGCGCGCGAGCACCAGGGCGGAGTCGATGCGACAGGGGCGGGGCGCCCCGAGCACGAGGTCGATGCCGTACGCGGCGGGCACCTCGGTGGTGTGCGCGGTGGCCGGGACCAGGCCCTCGCGGATCGAGAGGAGCGCGGCCACCAGGTCGAGCGGACCGCCGCCCGCGAACAGCCGCCCGGTCAGCGCCTTGGGTGCGGTGACCGGCACCGCCCCGGGTCCGAACAGCTCCCTGATCGCCGCCGCCTCCGCGGTGTCCTGCGCCGGCAGGCCCGCCGCGTCGGCGAAGACAACGTCGATGTCCCCGGGCCGCAACCCGGCGTCGGCGATGGCGAGTTCGGCGGCCCTGCGCAGCCCCGGCGGCCGGTCGAGGCCGGGGGCCGGGTCGAACGTCGCGGCATAGCCGGCGATCTCGCCGTACGGTGCGCGGCCGCGGGTCCGTGCCGTGTCGGCGTTCTCGGCGATGAGGATCGCGCCGCCCTCGCCGGGCACATAGCCGTTCGCGCCGACGTCGAACGGGGTGTACGCGCGGCGCGGGTCGGGTGTCGTGCTGACCCTGCCGCCGGAGATATGGGAGGCCCAGCCCCAGGGGTCGAAGGCGGAGTCGACGCCGCCGCAGACCATGAACGGGGTGCCGAGCCGGATGGCGCGGCGCGCGTTGCCGACCGAGTCGAGCCCGCCCGCCTGCTCGCCGACGACGACGCTGCCGGGTCCTCGCATGCCGTGCCGGATGGAGATCTGGCCGGTGTTCACCGCGTAGAACCAGGCGAAGGACTCATAGACGCTGACCGTCGAAGGCCCCTCCGACCAGAGCTTCTTGAACTCCTTGTGGGTGAACTCGAAGCCTCCGGTGGCGTTCGACGTCATCACGCCCATGTCGAACTCGGCGAGTTCGGCGGGATCGACCCGGGCGTCCGACAGGGCGGCCGCGGCCGCCGCGAGGGCGAAGCGCGTGGAGACGTCCGTCTGCGGCAGGAGCCGTTTCGGGATGTGTTCCAGCGGGTCGAAGTCGCGTATCTGGCCCGCGATCCTGGCCGGGTAGGCGGAGGCGTCGAACCGGTCGATCTCACCGATGCCGCTGCGGCCCTCGACGACCGACGCCCAGAAGTCCTCGACGGTGAGCCCGTTGGGCGCCATCACGCCGATGCCGGTCACCACTGCCTTGTCGGTCACTCCTGCACTCCTTCCGGGCGGCGCAGCACCATCGCGCTCTGGAATCCGCCGAATCCGCTGCCCACGCTGAGCACCGTGTCCACGCGCATCTCGCGCGCCGTCAACGGCACGTAGTCCAGGTCGCATTCGGGGTCGGGTTCATGGAGGTTGGCGGTCGGCGGGACCACGCCCTGGTCGATGGCGAGCGCGCAGGCGGCGATCTCGATGGAGCCGATCGCGCCGAGCGAGTGCCCCACCATGGACTTGATGGAGCTGACGGGCACCCGGTAGGCGTGGTCGCCGAGGCTGCGCTTGAACGCGGCGGTCTCGTGGCGGTCGTTCTGCTTGGTGCCCGAGCCGTGCGCGTTGATGTAGTCCACCGCGCTGCCGTCGGTCCTCGACTCGTCGAGCGCGGCCCTGATCGCCTCGGCCATCTCGCGGCCGTCGGCCTTCAGACCCGTCATGTGGTAGGCGTTGAGCCGGGTCGCGTACCCGCTGATCTCGCCGTAGATGTGCGCCCCGCGGCGCCGCGCGTGCCCGTACTCCTCCAGGACGAACATGGCCGCGCCCTCGGCGAGGACGAATCCGTTGCGGGTCCGGTCGAAGGGGCGCGAGGCGCGCTCCGGTTCGTCGTTGCGCGGGGTCGTCGCCTTGATCGCGTCGAAGCACGCCACGACGATCGGTGTGACGGGGGTGTCGGCGGCCCCGGCGACCATCACGTCCGCGCTGCCCTCCTGGATCACCCGGCAGGCGTGGCCGATCGCGTCGAGTCCCGAGGTGCAGCCGTCGGAGACCATCGCGGTCGGGCCCTCGGCGCCGACCGCCCAGGCCACCTCCGCGGCGGCGGCGCCGGGGGTGAGGTAGTCGAACATGTGCGGGGACAGATAGTCGGGGTCCACCTGCCACTGCCTGCCGCCGTCGGAGAGCACCAGGTACTCGCGCTCCAGGCTGGTGGCGGCCGCCACGGCGCTGCCCAGGCTGACGCCGGTGCGGTGCGGGTCGAGTTCCTCGAACTCGATGCCGCTGTCGGCGGCCGCCTCCCGCGCGCACACCACGGCGAACTGCGCCGAGCGGTCCATCCGCCTGATCTGACGCGGCGTCAATCCTTCGTGGACCGGGTCGAAATCGCACTCCCCGGCCACTTGTGAACGGTAGGGGCTCGGATCGAAGAAGGAGATCCGCCGGGTCGCGGTGCGGCCCGAGCTGAGCAGATCCCAGAACTGCTTCTTGCCCGCGCCGCCCGGCGCCCGTACCCCTATCCCTGTGATGACCACACGACGTGTCATTGGAAAGCCCCCATTCCCAGCACCTGAGCGACGATTGACGTGTTGTACTCCCCGCACCGGAAGCGGTGGTCGGCCATGACGCGCCGCAGGAATCCGAGCGTGGTGTGCACCCCTGGACCCGCCACCCGGCATTCGTCGAGCGCCCGGTCCATGCGGTGCAGCGCCTGTTCGCGCGTGGGCGCCCAGACGACGAGTTTGGCGAGCAGCGAGTCGTACGCGACGGGCACCCGGTAGCCCGGACGGGCGTGGGTGTCGACGCGGACGAAGGGCCCGCCCGCGGTTTCGAACTCGGTGAGTTCGCCGGGCGCGGGCGCGAAGTCCCGCTCCGGGTCCTCGGCGTTGATGCGGCACTCGATCGCGGTCCCGCGCGGGTCCACGTCCTCCTGCCGCAGCGCGAGCGGCCGGCCCGCCGCGATGTGGAACTGCTCCTGCACCAGGTCGATGCCCGTGATCATCTCGGTGACCGGATGCTCCACCTGGATACGGCAGTTGACCTCCATGAAGGAGAAGTCGCCCGCGTCGTCCACGAGGAACTCGAAGGTGCCCGCGCCCACGTACCCGGCCGCCCTGGCGCCCCGCACGGCGGCCTCGCCCATGCGGGTCCTGAGGTCGTCGGAGAGGTGCGGCGCGGGCGCCTCCTCGATGAGCTTCTGGTGCCTGCGCTGCACGGAGCAGTCGCGGTCGCCGACGTACACGGTGCGGCCCGTGCGGTCGGCGAGGATCTGGACCTCCACATGGCGGCCCGTGGGCAGATAGCGCTCCACGAAGACGGCCGGGTCGCCGAAGAGGGTCTGTGCGCGGGCGACCGTGTCGCGGTAGGCGGCGTCGAAGTCGGCGGCCGCGTGCACGACGGTCATGCCGCGTCCGCCGCCGCCCGCCACCGCCTTGACGATGACCGGATAGCCGATGTCGTCGGCCACGGCCCGCGCCGCGGCGACCGTGCGCAGCGGCTCCAGGCTGCCGGGCAGCAGCGGCACTCCGGCCGCCGCCATCACGCTGCGCGCCGCCGCCTTGTCGCCGAGCCGGGCGATGACCTCGGGCGGCGGTCCGACGAAGGCGATGCCGTGGTCGCGGCAGATCGCGGCGAAGTCGGCGTCCTCGGAGAGGAATCCGTACCCGGGGTGGATGGCGTCCGCTCCGGTGCGCAGGGCGGCTTCGAGGACGGCGGGGACGTACAGATAGCTCCGGCCCGCGGGCGGCGGTCCGATGCGTACGCTCTCGTCGGCGCACCGCACGACGGCGGACTCCTCGTCCGCGGAGGAGTACACGGCGACCGTGCGGATGCCCAGTTCGCGGGCGGCACGTGCCACGCGCAGCGCGATCTCGCCGCGGTTGGCGATCAGTACTTTCTTGAACATCGGGGTCCTCGCCGTCAGGCCGCGGGGGCGAGGGCGAAGAGCGGTTCGCCGTACTCGACCGGCTCGCCGTTCTTCTTGAGGACCTCGACGATGCGGCAGGACCGGTCCGCCTCGACGGGGATCATCAGCTTCATCGCCTCGATGATCCCCACCTGCTGGCCCGGCTCCACCACGTCGCCCGCGCCGACGAACGGCTGGGCCTCGGGGGACGGCGCGAGGTAGAAGACGCCGACGGTTTCGGCGCACAGTGCCTCGCCGGCCGTCTGCCCGGCCTCGGCGGGCACCGTCCGTGCGGGGTCCGGTGCCGGTTCCCGCAGCTCGTCCCATTCGGCTTCCACCAGGAGGTCGCCCGCGCGCACGCGCAGCGTCCTCGGCGGTCGCGGGAACTCCTCGGCGAGGCGCACCGCGTGGCGGCGCAGCTCGTCCAGCGCGCCCGCCGCGTCCGGTGCCGGTGCGCCCGCTGTTCCCTCCGTGGTCGTGGTCACGATTGCATCGCCTCTTCCGTGGCATTCATGAAGGACTCGACGGCGCCGTAGGCGCGAAAGCGCGCGTACCGTGCGGCGACGAGTTCGGAGACGGGCATCGGGCGCAGCTCGTCGAGCACCGAGGCGAGCGCGGCGTGCACGTAGTCGGCGGCGAGCGCCGGATCGTTGTGGGCCCCGTCCGCGGGTTCCGGGACGACCGCGTCGGCGATGCCGAGGCGCAGCAGCGCGCCCGCGTCGATGCGCAGGGCCTCCGCCGCGACGGGCGCCATCGCCGCGTCGTTCCAGAGGATCGCCGCGCAGCCCTCGGGACTGATGACGGAGTACACGGCGTTGGCGCACACCAGGACCCGGTCGGCGACGGCGAGCGCCAGTGCGCCGCCGCTGCCGCCCTCGCCGGTGACGAGCGTGACCACCGGCACGGGCAGCGCCGTCATGAGCCGGATGTTCTCGGCGATGACGACGGCCTGCCCCTGCTCCTCGGCTTCGAGGCCGGGGAACGCCCCCGGGGTGTCGACGAGGGTGATCACCGGCAGGCCCAGCTTGCCCGCGAGCCGGAGCAGGCGTGCGGCCTTGCGGTATCCGGCGGGGGTCGCCATGCCGAAGTTGCGTTCGTTGAGCTCCTTGCTGGTGTGGCCCTTCTGGTGGCCGAGCACCATGACCGGAATGCCGTCCAGGCAGGCGGTGCCGCCGACGATCGAGGGGCATTCGCCGCCCTGGCGGTCGCCGCGCAGCTCCTCGAAGCCGGTGAAGAGGCGTCCGAAGTAGTCGAGCGTGGTGGGCCTGCCCAGGTGCCTGGCCCGTTGGACGGTCTCCCAGACGGCGGACTCCGGGAGTTGGGCGGGGTCCCTGATCAGCGGTTCGCCGTCCGGCGGCGGTTCCGTGCGGCCGGTGCGGGCGGCCGGTTCCGCCACCGTGGCCAGCAATCTGGCCAGGGTGTCGCGCAGTTCGGCGCGCGGCCTGATCGTGTCGACCAGACCGTGTGCGAGGAGGTGCTCCGCCGTCTGGAATCCGGCGGGCAGCGTCTGCCGGATGGTCTGGGAGATCACGCGGGGACCCGCGAAGCCCATGCGGGCCCCCGGCTCCGCGATGATCACGTCGCAGAGCGTGGCGAACGAGGCCGCGACGCCGCCGTACGTCGGGTCCGTGATGAGCGAGAGGGTCAGGATGCCCGCCGTGTCGAGCGCGCCGAGTGCCTGCGCGGTCTTGGCCATCTGCATCAGGGACAGGGTGCCCTCCTGCATCCTGGCGCCGCCCGACGCCGCCACGATCAGCAGCGGAAGCCGCTCGTCCAGCGCCCGTTCGGCGGCCAGGGTGATCAGTTCGCCCACCGCGGAGCCCAGACTTCCGCCGAGGAAGCGGAAGTCCATCACCGCGGCCATCACCCGGTGTCCCTGGACGGACCCCTCGGCGAGGACGACGGCCTCGTCGAGGCCGGTGGCGGCGCGTGCCGCCGCGAGGCGCGCGGAGTACGGCTCGGTGTCCGCGAACAGCAGCGGGTCGCCGGTCCGCACCCGCGTGCCGAGCAGTTCCACGCTGTCCGCGTCGAAGAGCTGGGTGATGCGTTCGTGGGCGGTGAGCCGGTGGTGGTGCCCGCAGGCGGGGCACACCCGGAGATTCCTTTCGAGGCGCGGGCCGTAGATCATGTCCCGGCAGCGGGGGCAGACCGCCCAGTCGCCGGACCCCTGTCCTGCGGGGTCCTCTCCTGCTTTCATCGTGGCCCTTTCTCGTCGGACCGCTGGCGCGGCCCACGGGGTTCGGATGGGGTGCGGACCGTGGCCGGTGCGGCTCAGACCGTGCTGACGACGTCCTCGAAGGCGAGCCGGGGCAGCCGGGGGTGCCCCGTGCCGGGGGCCGGGTGGCCGATGTTGACGACGGTGACGATCTCCCTGCTGCCGTCGCCGAAGAACGCCTTGTTGATGGCGTCGGCGTCGTATCCCACGATCGGCCCGGCGGCGAGCCCCGCGGCCCTGATGCCGACGATCAGGTACGCGACCTGCAGCGCCGTGTTGAACAGCGCCGACTCCCGCCGGACCGCCGCGTCGGCGAACAGGTCCTTGGCGCCCGGCAGATGCGGGAAGACCTCGGGCAGCGTCTCGTGGAAGCGCAGGTCCGCGGCGAGCAGGGCGACCAGGGGCGCTGCCGCGACCTTGGCGCGGTTGCCCCTGGCCAGGTGTCCGAGGAGTTCCCTGCGGGCGCCGTGGGAGCGCAGGAGCACCACGCGCATCGGCTGCTGGTTCATCGAGGTCGGCGCGTACTTCACCAACTCGTAGATCGCCCGCACCTGGTCGTCGCCGACGGGCTCGGGGGTGAACACGTTGGCCGTGCGGGCCTCGCGGAAGAGGAGGTCCTGCGCCGCCGGTTCGAGCGCCAGGAGCTGGGATGTGTGCGTGGGCGTCATGCGGCCTCCGTACGGTCAGGTGGACGCGTCGTCGACGAGGGCGACGACGCGGGTCCAGCCCGCGCCTGCGCCGTCGACGGCCACGGGGAAGCAGCAGATGGTGAATCCGGTGGCCGCGGGCAGGTCGCCGAGGTGGGCGAGCTTCTCCAGCTGGAGGTACTCGGCGGTCCTGCCGTAGATGTGCGCGGGCCACAGGTGCGCGTTGTCCCCGGTGCGGCGGTAGTCCTCGATCATGCGGTGCATGGGGCGGTCCAGGCCCCATGCGTCGATGCCGATGACGCGGATGCCCCGCTCGACGAGGAACGCCGTTCCCTCGCCGGTGAGTCCGGGGAATTCCCGCAGATAGTCGGCGCTGCCCCACAGCCGGTCGGCCCCCGTCCACAGGAGGGCGATGTCGCCGGGGGCAGGATCGTGCTCCGCCGCCTTGAACGCCGCCTCCAGATGGTCGGTCGTGATGCCCTCGCCCGGCGGTACGTCGCGTACGTCCAGTCGTACGCCGGGTCCGTGGCACCACTCCAGCGGGACCTGGTCGATGCTCTTGGCCGGCACGCCGCCGCTGAGCGGGCCGTAGTGCAGCGGCGCGTCCATGTGCGTGCCGGTGTGGGTGGTCAGCGTGACCGTCTCGTTCGAGATCGCCATGCCGTCGGGGAAGTCCCCGGGCGTGAGGCCGAGGACCGTGGCGCCGGTCTCGTGGTCGAGCAGTTCGACGGTGACCGGGGTGGCCTCGCTCGGCGTCGACCGCGTGGTCACGCTCAGATCGACGAGGCGCGTCATGCCGCGGACGCCCCGCCGACGCGGCGCTCGGCCTCGGTCTTGACCGCGCCGAGGTCGTCGACGCTGTTGCGCTCGACGCCGCCCTGGAGCAGCTCGTCGGCCTCCTCGTAGGTGAACTTGCCCGCGACCTTGCCCTCGACCGGGTCCTTGGGCTTGAAGTCGTGGGTGAGGACGAGCTGCGTGCGGTTCTCGGTGAGCGGGTAGGCGCGCCATTCGCCGCCCATGTGGCCGATGATCGGGGCGAGTTCGAGCTGGCGGTAGGCGATCACGTGACGGTCGTGGTCGATGTCCCTGCGCGACACCCACGACTGGGTCTCGCCGTTGACGTCGACGACGAGGCGGACGATCTGGTGGGTCTCGGAGTCCTCGATGATCTTCGCCTCCTGGGTGGGCGGGAAGATCCGGGCGTAGCCCTCGACGTCGACCAGGACGTCCCAGACCGCGGCGACGGGGGCATCGACGGTGACGGTGTGCTCGGTGTGTCGCATGACGCGCCTTCCGGTGAGGGTGAGTTCGCGGTGGTTGGCGTAGGCGGCCTCGTACGAGATCTTCGAGTGCCAGCCCGCCAGGAAGTCGTGCACCTGCGGGAGCTCGGAGAACTTCCGCAGGGAGTCCAGGTCCCGCGCCGCGTACTGGGCGATCGCCGTGCCGGTCATGCCGCGCGAGTTCTCGTCCACGGGCAGCCAGTGGTGCGGCTCGACGGCGAAGCCCTCGATGTACTCGGAGTCGAGCAGCAATTCCCGCAGTCCGTCGAAGAATCGACGCCGGTCGGATTCGGTGACCGATGCGTCGAAACGGTAGATCAGGGTGTGCAGAATCATGGATGCCTTCCCGGTGCCCGGCGGTTGCGGTACCTGATTCATCCTGGAAAGCGGGGCTCAAGCGGTCCTCAAGCCCGGCTCAGGGAAACCGCCTTGACCGGGGCTTGAGCGGTGCGGCAGATCCTGGCGAAAGTTCCAGATCCACCGGACATCTGGAGTATCGATGAAGAGTTCCTTCGACATCAGAGTGCTGGGGCCGCTGCACTTGCGTTCCGGCGATTCGATACCCACACCGACCGCCCCCAAGGAAAGGGAGCTGCTCGCGCTGCTCCTGATGAATTCCGGTCAGGTCGTGCCGATCAGCACCATGATCGACGAACTGTGGCCCGAGCGGCCGCCCAAGACCGCGATCACCGCGCTGCAGACCTATGTCCTCAACATCCGCAGGAGCCTGTCGATCGCGCTCGGTCTGCACGGCCCCGACGTCAGGAACGAACTGCTCCTGACGAAGAACAAGGGGTACGTCTTCCACACGGAGACGTGCGACTTCGACCTCACCCAGTACCGCGAGCTGGTGCTCGCGGGCCGCCGTGCGCTGCGCGAGGGCGACCGGCACCTGGGGGTGGGGATCCTGCGCCAGGCCGAAGGGCTGTGGCGCGGCAGGCCCCTGTCCGACGTCGATCAGGGCTCGCCCCTGCGGGCCGAGATCGCCGGACTCGAACAATCCCGCTCGGCGGCGCGCGCCCTGCGCATCGAGGCCGATCTGCGCCTCGGGCACCATCGGTTTCTTCTTGCCGAACTGGCCGAATTGATCGCCGAGTACCCCTTCGACGAAAATCTGCACGCCTCTTACATGGTCGCCCTGCAACGCAGCGGTTTCCGCGAGAAAGCCCTTGAGGTATTTCAGCGGCTGCACCGGGCGATGACCGAACAGATAGGCCTTGAACCCGGCCAGGAACTGCAGTTGCTGCGGCGGGAGATCCTGGCTTCGGAAGAGGGCGATGCGTCGGCGCCGGACATTTCACCGGCGTTGACCTGTCCCTGAGTGTGAAAGGAGTATGCAATGCGGGTTTCCAGTCTCCTCCATTACGGTTTGCAGGTACCGGACTTGAGCCGGGGAGGAAAGTTCTACGAGGACTTCGGCCTCTCGGTGTCCGAGCGCGGCTCCGTCCTCGCCGTGCGCTGCGCCGATCAGGACCTGGACCGCACGCTGCTGACGGAGGGGCCCGACAAACGCCTCCACCACGTCGCGTTCGGGGTGGCCCCCGGTGAACTCCCCGCGATGCAGCGGCATCTGGAGCAGCAGGGCGTACGTCTGGAGGACGCGCCCGCGCACGACGTGGCGCGGGGTCTGCCGGACGCCGTGGCGGGCGGCCTGTGGTTCCGCGATCCGCACGGCAACCTCATCACCGTGCGCGAGCAGCCGCCGCTCCCCGCGGCCGCGGCCGACGCGCCGCCGATGAACCTTCCCGGCGACTACCGGCGCAAGGACGTCGCGCGCTGGCTGACCGCCGACGCCCCCGCAAGGCCCCGCAGGCTCGGCCACATGCTGATCTTCTCGCCGGACGTGGCCGCCTCCGAGCGGTTCTACGCCGGTGTCCTCGGCCTCGGCCTTTCCGACCGGGTGCCGGGCGTGGTCACGTTCCTGAACTGCGGCCCCGGCGACCACCATGTCTTCGGCCTCGTCCAGAGCACCCATCCCGGACTGCACCATTCGAGCTGGGAGGTCGGCAGCGTCGACGAGATCGTGCTCGGCGCGCGCAACCTCGCCGACCGCGGCAGCGAACTCGGCTGGGGCCTCGGGCGGCACACCTTCGGCTCCAACCTCTTCCACTACATCCGTGATCCGTGGGGCAGTTGGGTCGAGTACTTCCTCGACATGGACCAGATCACGGAGAACTGGCAGCCGCGGGACTGGCAGGACGTCCCCTCCACCGTCTGGTGCCCCCTGCGCCCCGCCGAGTTCACCGAGAACAACGAGCCCACCCCGTGACGAACACATCGGCAGCAACGAAGGAGACCCCCTCAGTGACGGACGAACCCTGGTCGCTGGTGACCTACGGGACCCCCGGGAAGCACCTGCCCCGCACCGGCATCCGCACCGCCGACGGCACCGTGCACGCCGCGCCGGGCACCCTCGCGGAGACACCCCTCCTGGAGATCATCGGCGAGTGGCAGCGGCTCGGCGAGACGCTGCGGGCCTGGCGGCCCGATCCCGCGGCCGTCGTGCCCGACGCGGAACTGCGCACACCGCTGGCCTACCCGTCCAAGGTGCTGTGCGCGGGCGCCAACTACTACGGCCACCTGGAGGAGATGGGCGTCGAGAAGCGCGCGGAACCGGCCGAGGCCTACTTCTTCAGCAAGACGCCGCGGACCACGGTGATCGGCCCCGGCGACGCGGTGCCCTACCCCCCGGGCGCGGGGCGGCGGCTCGACTGGGAGGCCGAACTGGCCGTCGTGATCGGCCGCGAGGGCAAGGGCTTCTCCCCGGAGGAGGCGCCCGGGTACATCGCCGGGTACACCATCGCCGACGACATGTCGGCCCGTGACGCGCTGCAGCGTCCGGAGGCGGTGGGGCCGCCGTTCCAGTTCGACTGGCTGCGCACCAAGTCCCTCGACGGATTCTGCCCGTTGGGGCCCGGCATCGTCCCGAGCTGGTTCGTCGACGATCCCCAGAACCTCGGCATCCGGCTCTCGGTCAACGGCGAGGTGAAGCAGAACTCCACCACCGGCGACATGATCAGGCCGGTGATGGAGCTGCTCTCCGTCGCCGCCAAGGACATGACCCTGCTGCCCGGCGACGTGATCCTGACCGGTTCGCCGGCCGGTGTCGGGATGGCTCTCGGCGAATTCCTGGTACCCGGCGACGAGATCGTCATCGAGATCGAACGGCTCGGCAGGCTGTGCCACTCGGTCGGGCCGCGCTCCGGTCCTACGGGTTCTACGGGTCCTACGGGTTCTGCAGGTCCTTCAGGTCTTTGAGGTCCTTCAGGTCTTTGAGGTCCTTCAGGTCCCGCATGACCTTGCCCGGGTCGATCCCGAGGTCTTCGAGCAGCGCCCGGGCGGCATTGCGCCCGGGCCAGCCGCTCACTCCGCCGCCGGTGTGCGTACAGGCGCCGGTCTGGTAGAGCCCGGGAACCGGCATGCGGTAGGAACTCCAGCCCTTGACGGGGCGGTTGACGCCGAGCTGGTCGGGGACCATCGCACCGCCCATGTAGCCGCCGTCGACGAAGTGCCGGTTCATCGTGGCGAGATCCACCGGGGTGTGCACCGAGCGGGCGAGTTCGTCGCCGGACGCGAACCCCGTGACGTTGCGCGCGTAGGCGGCCACGAGCTGCTCGGCGTACTGCTCCTTCTCCGCATCCCACCGCGCCGGATCGCCGTTCAGCCGGTAGGGGGCGTAGGTGAACAGCCGTACCGATGCGCGCCCTTCGGGTGTCCTGCTCGGGTCGACGACCGACGGCGCGAGCGCGACGGTCATCCGGTCGTCGCCCGACAGGGTGCCCGCCGCGATGTCCCGCCACTGGGCCGCGAGACCGCCCGCCGTGCCGATGGTGGCGGTGACGGGCCGCAGCGGGCCGCCGGGTCCTGGGAAGGCCGGTGCGTCCCGCAGGGCGAGGTGGACCTGGAACACCGATCCGCCGTTGTTCCACCGGCGCAGCGCGTCGAACTCGGCGGGCAGCGCCACGTCCGGGCCGAGCAGCGCGGCCAGTTGGGTCACATGGGCCCCGGACAGCACGGCCTTCGCCGCGTCGAAGCGCTCGCCGCCGGTGGTGAGCACCCCGGTGGCGCGCCCGTTCTCGACGACGATCCGGTCGACCCGCCGACCGCACAGGACCTGCCCGCCGCCGGAGCGGACGGCCTCCGCGAGGGCGCGGGGCAGCGCGGCGGAGCCGCCGATCGGGGTGACGCCGGAAATCCGGGTCAGCAGCAGCGCGAACTCCGCGGGCACGAAGCCCGATCCCGGCCGGCTCAGGTCGCCGATCGCCGCGGCGAAGCCTAGGAGCAGGGCGCGGGTGCGGTCGTCGGCGAAGGTTTCGTGGACGACGCTGTAGCCGTCGCGGGCGGCCAGCGCGTCGAGCCGGCGCGACGCGTCGTTGTCGGGCAGCGTGCCGGGCGGCACCGCGGACCGCCGCACGCGCTCGGCGAGCAGCGGTTCGTACGAGGCGACCATCTCCCTGAACGCCTGCGCGTCCGCCGCGGAGTAGCGCCCGATGGCGTCGGCGGTGGCCTCGACGGAGCGTTCCATGACGACCGGTTCGGCGCCGTCCTGGAGGGACACCAGGGCCGGGTCGGGGGCGACGTAGCGCAGTCCGTGCTCGGCGACCAGGCCCAGCTCGTCGCCGCCCACGGCGGGGTTGAGCTGGGCGTACATGTGGAAGGTCGACGCCAGGTCGTCGTGGAATCCGGGCAGGGTCACCTCGCGCGTGGAGGTGCCGCCGCCCGGCTCGTCCTGTTCCTCCAGGACCGTCACCGACAGGCCGGCGCGGGTGAGGTACGCGGCGGCGATCAGCGTGTTGTGACCGGCGCCGATCACCACGACGTCGCTCCGCGTGGTCCCGGTGTGCAGGGGTTCAGTCATGTGTCCATCCCCAGACGTCTCGTACGTACTGTGTGCTGCTTCGGTCCAGATCGAGGGCGCCGTGCGCGGTCGCGGTGCGTACGTCGCGCCAGGCGCGCTGCAACGGGTCGGCCTCGGAGAGCATCGCGGACCCGGACAGGTCGACCAGGCGGTCGACGGCGTCCCTGACGAGCCGCGCGGCCACCGCCGCGTCGCGCATGACGCGGGCGACGGTCTCGCGGGACATGCCCGGTGTGTCGGCGGCCGCCACGGAGCGGTCGAGGAGCAGTTCGGCGATGTCGAGTTCGGCGGTGCCCCGGGCGAGGGCGAGGCGCGCGGTGTCGTCCCGTTTCGTGCGCCGCTCGGCCCATCGGGTCAGGGCCTGGGCGGCGCCGCCCAGCGCGGGGGCGACGAACAGCGGCGGGCCGCTGCCCTGCAGGGGCGCCCGGTAGCAGGCGGCGGCGTCCGGGTCGTCGGTGCCGGTGAGGAGCCTGCTGTGCGCGAAGGACCGGGAGCGGGGCACCCGCACCCGGTCGATGTGCACGGAGTTGCTGGCCGTGGCGCGCATGCCGGTGGGCGCCCAGGTCTGCTCGACGGTCCATGCGTCGCGGGGCACCGCGAAGTACCGCACCCCTTGCGCCGGTTCGCCGGTGCAGGCGTCGCCCGCGACGCACAGCAGCGCCCACCCGGCGAAGTCGACGCCGCTGAGGAAGTCCCACCGTCCGGTCAGGGTCCAGGTGTCGCCGGAGAGGGTCGCGCTCCCCGAGGGGCGCAGCGCGCTGGCGACCGCGACGTCGGGGCCCTCGGCCCACAGCTCGTCCTGTCCCGCCTCGGGCAGGAAGGCGGCCATGCGGCCCGCGGTGGCGTAGATGAGGGCGACCCAGGCGGTCGACACACAGCCGGTCCCGACGTCGCGCACCGCGTGCGCGAGGTCGGTGAAGGTGCCTTCGGTGCCGCCGTGCCGGGCCGGTACGAAGTGCCGGGCGAATCCGGCGTCGAGCAGGCCCTTCAGCACCTCGGGGGGCAACTGCCCGGTGCGGTCGGCCTCGGCCGCGTGGCCATCGAGCAGATCGGCGAGGCGTCGCGCCGCGGCCAGCACGCCGTCCGACGACGTGGCCGCGGTCGTGGTCCCGGTGGTCGTGGTCATCCGCGGTCACCGGCCCGGTTCCACTCGAGGACCCGCCGCAGCGGCCCGTCGCCGCCGCGCACCGTGCCGAACAGGCTCAGGCGGTCGCTGTCGAGGCGGACTTCCCGCACCTGGTCGTGGTCCTTCATCCGCGGCGTGTGCGTGACGGTGACCCGGTGGATCACATGGTCGCCGTCGAGCCGCCACGTGCCCGCGTATCCCATGAAGTCGAGCGGCACGGGAGTCGAAGGGGGGCGGGTGGAGTCGGCGGTCCGCATGATGCTCACGGACATGTGTCCGTCCCCGCTGTAGATCAGCAGGCCGCGCGGGTCGGGCCCCAGCGGGCCCTCGAGTCGTTCGTCGCCGGAGCCGAGGTCGTCGAACGCGACGAGGCTCCACACGCCGGAGAGATCACTTCGCTGCATGCCCGTCACGCTGTCGGGCACCGCTCAAGACCATGTCAAGCGCCCATTGGTTAGCCGGACTTGAGTGTCGTCTGAGGACGCGTCACCAGGGTCGGAGGGGTCGGCGGCCACCGGGCCGTGCGGATCAGTGCGGTTCCTGACTGCGGAGGCGTGAATGAGCATCATTCGGACCGATCAGGTCGAGCAGGGCGCGGGCGGCGGCGACACGGGACCCGTCCCGATGACCGTGCTGCGGGAGCTCTCCCTCAGTTCGGCGGGCGCGGCGGCGCTGCGGGCCGCCGTCCAGGTCGGCCTGCCGGACGAACTGGGCGACGAACCGGCCACCGCGGGCGACCTCGCGCGGGCCCTCAAGGTCGACCCGGACATCCTGGAGCGGCTGCTGCGCACCCTGAAGCACTACGGCATCTTCACCGAGACCGAGGCGGGCCATGTGCACACCCCCGCCTCCCGGCTGCTGCGCGACGACCACCCCGAGAGCCTGAAGTTCTGGGTGCTCTGGGTCACCGAGCCGTGGACGTGGGAGCTGTGGCCGCGCCTGGAGAAGGCGGTCCGCACGGGCAAGGGCGACTTCGAGGAGGTGTACGGCACCGACTTCTTCACCTATCTGCACAAGGAGTGGCCGGAGTCGACCGAGGTCTTCAACAAGTCGCAGACCGAGCTGAGCCGGCTCGCCTCTGACGCGGTCGCCGACCGCCTGGACCTGGACGGTGTGCGCACGCTCGCGGACATCGGCGGCGGCCGCGGCTTCACGCTCGCCACGCTCCTGGAGAAGAACCCGCACCTCGACGGCGTCCTGGTCGACCTGCCCGCGGCCGTGGCCACGCCCGACCCGCGGCTGCGCCCCGGGGGCGCGCTGGCCTCGCGGTCGCGGGTCCTTGCGGGCGACTGCCTCAAGGAGGTGCCGGTGGAGGCCGACGTGTACCTCTTCAAGAGCATCCTCGAATGGGGCGACGACCAGACGGTGACGGCGCTGCGCAACGCCGCGCGGGCGGGCCGCCCCGACAGCCGCATCGTCCTGATCACCAACCTCGTCGACGACAGCCCGGAGATCCGCTACGCGACGGGCATCGACCTGCTCTTCCTGCTCAACACCAACGGCAAGCGCCACACGAAGAAGGGCGTGACCGCGCTCATCGAGCGGGCGGGCCTCCAGGTGGTGGGCGTCGGCCCGATCAACTCGCATCTGCACGCCGTCGAGGCGGCCATCCCCGCGTCCTGACCTGCACCATCCGGCTTTAGTGCTCCTTGAGTACGGCTAAGGATCATTTGTGTCGGCACGTACGAACTGACCACACCCCAGAGGTTCAGAGGCGAACATGATCATCCACACGCTGGTCTTCTCCTTCTCCGACGAGATGCCCGACGCGGAACGGGACCAGTTCTTCGTCGAGATGACCGAAGTCATCCTCGGCTCCGGACTGGCCGAGAAGATCGACCACAAGCCGCACTTCCGGCTGCCGGACGACGACTACGCGCCCGTCTTCGTCTCCAGCGCGATCGCCGAGATCAGCTGCAAGGACCTGCCCACCCTGCAGAAGCTCACCGGGTACCCGGAGCTCGGCAAGTTCCGCGACAAGTGGCAGGCCAAGTACCCGTACAAGGTGATCTGGGTGAACCACGAGAAGCTGACCGTCTGAGGTCACGGGACCCGGTCAAAGTCTGAGGCGTCTCCGTCTCGCCTGGCTGATGACTCGCACGCGTCATCAGCCACGGGAGGGAGGCGCCTCTTCTGTTTGGTTGAAGACACCCCGCGTTGTTCGGTGAAGACACCCCGCGTTGTTCGACGACACCCCACACTCCGGAGGCATCCCGTGGCTGCTGACCACACCTCACCCATATCCCGCGGCGGGTTCGGCCGCCGTTCCTTCCTCATCGCCGGGGGCGTCGCCGCGCTGGCGATCGGCACCGCCGAGGTGACGGCCGCGGCCCCGGCGCGCGCGGCCGCGGACACGTCGGTCGTCCACACCCTGATCTTCTCGTTCCCCGGCACCATGCCCGCCGACCAACAGGCCACGTTCTACGACGAGTTGCGCGACGTCGTCATGGGCTCCGGGCTCGCCCTGAGCGTCGACCACAAGCCGCATCTGCCGCTGCCCGACGACGCCCAGGCCCCCGTCTTCGTCTCCAGCGGCATCGCCGAACTCCGCTGCAAGGACCTGGCCACGCTGGAGCGCCTCACGGGATATCAGCCGCTCAACGACTTCCGGACCAGATGGCAGGCGAAGTACCCGTACAAGGTCGTGTGGACCAACCACGCCGCCCTGTCGCTCTGAGAGCACCCGCCTCCCCGGCCCGCTCAGCCCCGGTACGTCTCCAGGAGCCGCAGCCACACCTCGCTGATCGTCGGGTACGCAGGGACCGCGTGCCACAGCCGGTCGATGGGGATCTCGCCCGCCACGGCCATCGTCGCCGAGTGGATGAGCTCGCCCACGCCGGGGCCGACGAACGTGACGCCGAGCAGCACCTCGCGGTCCAGGTCGACGACCATGCGGGCCTTGCCCCGGTAGCCGTCGGCGTAGAGGCCCGCACCGGCGACACCGGAGAGGTCGTAGTCGACGGCGCGGACGCGGTGGCCCGCGGCCTCGGCCTCGGCGAGGGTCAGCCCCGCCGAGGCCGCCTCGGGGTCGGTGAAGACGACCTGGGGGACCGCGGCGTGGTCGGCGGTGGCCGCGTGGGCGCCCCACCGGTCGGTCTCCAGGAGGGGCACGCCCTGGGCGCGGGCGGCGATCGCGGCACCGGCGATGCGGGCCTGGTACTTGCCCTGGTGGGTGAGGAGCGCCCGGTGGTTCGCGTCGCCCACCGCGTACAGCCAGGTGCTGCCCTGGACCCGCAGGCTCTCGTCGACGGGCAGCCAGGAGCCGGGCTCCAGGCCCACCGTCTCCAGGCCGATGTCGTCCGTGCGCGGCGCGCGCCCGGTGGCGAAGAGGATCTCGTCGGCGTCGAGGGTCTCGCCGGTGTCGAGGGTCGCCGTCACCGTGCCGTTCTCGCGCCGTACGGCCGTGACGGAGACGCCGTCACGGACCTGTGCGCCCGCCTCGGTCAGCGCCTCGCGCACCAGCTCACCGGCGAACGGCTCCATGCGGGGCAGCAGACCGCCGCCGCGCACGAGCACCGTCACGGCCGAGCCGAGCGCCTGCCAGGCCGTGGCCATCTCCACGGCGACGACTCCCCCGCCGACGACGAGCAGCCGCCCGGGCACGTGGTCGGCGCTGGTCGCCTCGCGGCTCGTCCACGGCTTGACCGGTCCGCCGTCGGCGAGGCCCGGCAGATCGGGCAGCGCCGCGCGGGTGCCGGTGCAGACGGCGACGGCGTGCCGGGCCTCCAGGGTCCGCTCGGTGCCGTCCTGGCCGGTGACCGTGACCTTGCGGGTGCCCGCGATGCGGCCGTGCCCGCGGTACAGGTCGACGCCGACGCCCTCCAGCCAGCCGACCTGGCCGTCGTCCTTCCAGTGCGAGGTGTAGTCGTCGCGGTGCGCGAGGACCGCGGCCGCGTCGAGGGGGCCCTGCGCCGCCTGCCGCAGGCCGGGCACCTTGCGGGCGTCGGCGCGGGCGATGACGGGGCGCAGCAGGGCCTTGCTCGGCATGCACGCCCAGTACGAGCACTCGCCGCCCACGAGTTCGCTCTCCACGATCGCCGCGCTGAGCCCTGCGGCCCTCGCGCGGTCGGCGACGTTCTCCCCCACGGGGCCCGCTCCGATGACTACTACGTCGTACGTGATGGCTTCCGTCATGAGGACAGTCTCTCCGCAGGTGTGCGCCGTGGCCACACGGGTACGCGCGCGGAACACCCCGGTTGCGCGCGCGGGCCGCCCCGCGCGTGGGACGGTCGGAATACGTCCGTCACCCCGGCGGTTGTGCACAGCGGCTACGCCCGATACCAGGAAGTAGGGAACACCATGAGCAGCTCGACCG
Source organism: Streptomyces sp. NPDC059002 (assembly GCF_042740435.1). NCBI lineage: Bacteria > Bacillati > Actinomycetota > Actinomycetes > Kitasatosporales > Streptomycetaceae > Streptomyces > Streptomyces sp. NPDC059002. Next base: position 384,345 of record NZ_JBHYJI010000002.1, read on the forward strand.
TGGAGCTCACCAAGGAGAACTTCGACCAGACGGTCACGGACAACGGATTCGTCCTGATCGACTTCTGGGCGTCGTGGTGCGGGCCCTGCCGTCAGTTCGCCCCGGTCTACGAGAAGGCCGCGGAGGCCAACCCCGACCTGGTCTTCGCCAAGGTCGACACGGAGGCCCAGCCCGAGCTGGCCGCCGCGTTCAACATCCAGTCGATCCCGACCCTGATGATCATCCGGGACCAGGTCGCGGTGTTCGCCCAGCCCGGCGCGCTCCCCGAGGCCGCGCTCACGGACGTCATCGGTCAGGCGAGGAAGCTGGACATGGACGAGGTCCGCCGCCAGGTCGCCGAGGAGCAGGCCAAGCAGCAGGAGCAGTGAGCCGATGAGCCGGGCCTAGGGAGCGTCTTGTCGATCATGTGGTGAGCCAGATGAGGGTGCTGGCCAGGGT
>NZ_JBHYJI010000003.1:0-89361 GCF_042740435.1 Streptomyces sp. NPDC059002
CCCCGGCGGTGTGCCGGGGGCCCTTCGCGTCGCTTGCGGGGTCGCTCAGACGGTGGTGACGACCTCGTCGTAGGCCAGGCGCGGGGAGCGCGGGAACCAGGCGTCCTCGCCCGGCTTGCCGATGTTGACGACCATCAGCGGGGTGTGGTCGTCGTCCAGGAACTCCTTCTGGACGCCGGCGAAGTCGAAGCCGGTCATCGGTCCCGCGGCCAGACCGGCGGCGCGCACGCCGACGATGAAGTACGCGGCCTGCAGGCCGGCGTTCAGCGCGGCGGCCTGCTCACGGGCCGGACGCTCGGCGAAGAAGACGTCCTTGGCCTGCGGGAAGTGCGGGAACAGCGCCGGGAGCTCCTCGTGGAACTCGTTGTCGGCGGAGAGGATCGCGACGAGCGGCGCGGACGCGGTCTTCGGCTGGTTGCCCTCGGCCATGTGCTTGACCAGGCGCTCGCGGGCCTCGGGGGAGCGGACCAGGGTGACGCGCAGCGGCGACTGGTTGAACGCGGTCGGGCCGTACTTGACCAGGTCGTAGATCGCCTGGACCTGCTCCTCGGTGACCGGCTCGTCGGTGAAGGTGTTCGCGGTGCGGGCCTCGCGGAACAGCAGGTCCTGGGCGGCGGGGTCAAGGGCGAGAGACATGGATCAACCTTCTCGATGCGTACGGGGTGGCTGCCGTGCCCGTTTCCGGGCTTGCGTCTACGACAGTACGCCGCCACTGTTCAACTTTCAACCAAAGTCCGCGCTGCGTGATCCGCTTCACAACCCGCAGGTCAGGGCGGTGCCGCCTCAGCCGTCGGCGTCGGAGCCCGCTTCGTCGGCGGTCTCGGGGCCCGCGAGGGCCGCGTCGAGCCTGGCCCGCGCGCCGTCCAGCCAGCGGCGGCAGATCTTCGCCAGCTCCTCGCCGCGCTCCCAGAGGGCGAGCGACTCCTCCAGCGTCGTGCCACCGGTCTCGAGGCGGCGCACGACCTCGATCAGCTCGTCCCGCGCCTGCTCGTAGCCGAGGGCGTCCGCCGGGCCCGTGGCCTTGTCCGTCGTGCTGGTCATGAGCCCACCCTAATTGTCGATTTGTGTGGTTCGTACGGTGAATTCGCCCTCGGCGACGCGGGCCCTCAACTCCTCGTCGACGCCCACCTCTTCGGGGTCCCTGACCACGGCGCCGTCCGCCTTCTGCAGCACCGCGTACCCCCGCTGGAGGGTCGCGGCGGGGGAGAGGGCCACCACGCGCGCGTGGGTGTGCGTCAGCTCCGAGCCCGCCCGGTCCAGGAGATGCCCCAGCGTGCGGCGGCTGCGGTCGACGAGCGCCGCGACCTGCTCCTCGCGCTCCTCGACCATGCGGTGCGGATGCTCCATCGAGGGCCTGGCCAGGGCGTGCGCGAGGCCGCGGTCCTCGCGGTCGAGGAAGGCGTCCATGCTGCGCCGCGCGCGGTCCCGCAGCCACTGCACGCGCTCGTACTCCTCGCCGACGTCCGGCACGACCTTCTTGGCCGCGTCGGTCGGCGTGGAGGCGCGCAGGTCCGCCACGTGGTCCAGGAGCGGATTGTCCGGCTCGTGGCCGATCGCGGAGACCACGGGCGTACGGCACGAGGCGACCGCCCGCACCAACTGCTCGTCCGAGAACGGCAGCAGGTCCTCCACGCTGCCGCCGCCCCGCGCCACGATGATCACGTCGACCTCGTCGAGCGAGTCCAGGTCCTTCACGGCCTGCACGACCTGCGGCACCGCGTGCACGCCCTGCACGGGGACGTTGCGCACCTCGAAGCGGACGGCGGGCCAGCGGTGGCGCGCGTTCTCCAGGACGTCGCGCTCGGCGGCCGACGCGCGGCCCGTCACGAGCCCGATGAGCTGCGGCAGGAACGGCAGCGTCTTCTTGCGCTCGGGAGCGAAGAGCCCCTCGGCGGCGAGGCTCTTCTTCAACTGCTCGATCCGCGCGAGCAGTTCCCCCACGCCGACCGGCTTTATCTCCGCGGCCCGCAGGGACAGCTGCCCCCGCGGCGCGTACCACTCCGGCTTGGCGTGCACGACCACGCGCGCGCCCTCGGAGACGACGTCCGCCACGGCGTCGAACACCTGGCGGTAGCAGGTCACACTCACCGAGATGTCGTGCGAGGGGTCGCGCAGCGTCATGAACACGACGCCGGCGCCGGGCCTGCGGGACAGCTGCGTGATCTGTCCCTCGACCCAGACGGCACCGAGCCGGTCGATCCAGCCGCCGATCAGCCGTGACACTTCCCCTACGGGCAGCGGGGTGTCCGCGGACGTGTTGAGAGCCATGCGTCGAGCGTAGTCGGCGGGTACGACAGTGCCGTGGCATCCGCACCCGGGCGACGCCCCGCCTGGGACGTATGCCGGGTGCGGGCTGTTCTTGGCTGAGCGCGCAGTTCCCCGCGCCCCTTACGGGGCTTCCGCGCGGCCCCGGCCCTGCACGAACAGAACGACCAGCCCCGCGGCGAGCCAGACCGCACCCACCACCTGCGCGGAGCCCGCCGCCTCCCAGATGACGGCGACCACGATCGCCGCGCCGAGCACGGGGATCAGGATGTGCCGCCACCAGCTGAAGGCGCCCTCGCGCTGCCGCACCACGAACCAGCCCACCACGCTCGCGTGCAGCAGCAGGAACGCGGTGAGCGCCCCGATGTCGACCACCGACACCAGGTGGTTCATCCCGTCATCCCGCCGGGCCGCCCACACCGCGGCGACCATCGTGATCACGGCCGCGCACAGCAGCGCGATCCGCGGAGTGCCGGAATCCGTCTTGGACAGGGCCTTCGGCAGCCGCCGGTCCCGCGCCATCGCGAACAGCAGCCGTCCCGCAGCGGCCTGCCCGGCGAGCGCCGCGAAGGCCGCGCCGATGGCCTTGCTGACGGCCACCAGCTTGTGCAGCCACTCTCCGGAGGCCGACTCCACGGTGTCGTAGAAAGCGGTCCCCTGCTTCTCGGCGTCCGCGGCGAGCTCGGCCGAGGACAGCGGCTCCAGGAGCGCCACCAGATAGGTCTGGAGGATGAACAGGAAGCCCGCGAGCGCCAGACAGAGCAGCACCGCGCGCGCGACCTTCGCCGAGCCGCCCGTCACCTCCTCCGCGAACGAGGCGATCGCGTCGAAGCCCAGATACGACAGGACGGCGATCGACACCGCGCCCACCACCGCGGACAGCGCGAACGCACCCTGCGAACCGTCACCCGTCAGCGGCGAGAGCCAGCCCCGCTGCGCCCCGTCCTGGATCAGTACGACGACGGCCGCGACGACGCAGACGAGCAGCACCACGACTTCCATCGCGAGCACCGCGAAGCCGACCCGGGCCGCCGCCCGCACGCCCCACAGGTTCAGAGCCGTCGTGATGAGCACGGCGAGCGCCGTCCACACCCACCGGGACACCGAGGGGACCAGCGAGTTCATGGCGATGCCGGAGAAGAGATAGGCGACCGCGGGGATGAGGAGGTAGTCGAGCATCGCCATCCACCCGGCGATGAACCCGGGCCCTTTTCCGAGCCCCACGCGCGCGTACGCGAAGACGGAGCCCGCGAGGGGGACCACCTTCACCATCTGCGCATAGCTGAATGCGGTGAACGCCATCGCGACCGTGGCGATCAGATAGACGAGGGCGACCGAGCCGTGCGACTTCGCGTCGAGCGTCCCGTAGACACCGACCGGGGCCATGGGCGCGATGAAGAGCAGCCCGTAGACCACGAGGTCCCGGAAGCCGAGACTGCGCCGCAGCCCCTCACCCTCGGCGGGCTCGGCGCCCCCGGCAGGGGCTCCCGTACTGGCGGACTGACCGGACATCGTGCCTCCGTAGATCAACGCAGGCCACCAGTCTCCCCAAGAAGCCGATCTTTGACGCGCTGAACGCGGCCTTACGATGGTGGGTATGACTGCAACGCCTGGCTCCCGCCGTGTCCTGCTCGCCGCTCCCCGTGGCTACTGCGCGGGCGTGGACCGTGCCGTGATCGCCGTCGAGAAGGCCCTGGAGCAGTACGGGGCCCCGATCTATGTCCGCCACGAGATCGTCCACAACAAGTACGTGGTGCAGACCCTGGAGAAGAAGGGCGCCATCTTCGTCGACCGGACGGCGGAGGTGCCCGAGGGCTCCATCGTCATGTTCTCGGCGCACGGCGTGGCCCCGACCGTCCACGCGGAGGCCGCCGAGCGCAAGCTCGCGACGATCGACGCCACGTGCCCACTGGTCACCAAGGTCCACAAGGAAGCCGTCCGCTACGCCAAGGAGGACTACGACATCCTCCTGATCGGGCACGAGGGCCACGAGGAGGTCATCGGCACGTCCGGCGAGGCACCCGACCACATCACGCTGGTCGACGGCCCCGACGACGTGGCGAACGTCGAGGTCCGCGACCCCGACAAGGTCGTCTGGCTCTCCCAGACCACGCTCTCCGTGGACGAGACGATGGAGACGGTCGACGCCCTCAAGGGCAAGTTCCCGAACCTCCTCTCGCCGCCCAGCGACGACATCTGCTACGCCACGCAGAACCGTCAGATCGCGGTCAAGAAGCTCGCCGAGGACGCCGAGCTCGTCATCGTCGTCGGCTCCAAGAACTCCTCGAACTCGATCCGCATGGTCGAGGTCGCCCTGGAGGCCGGCGTTCCCGCGTCGCACCTGGTGGACAACGCGGGCGAGATCGACGAGGCCTGGCTGGAGGGCGTCACCACGGTCGGCCTGACCTCGGGCGCCTCCGTCCCCGACGTCCTGGTCGACGGCGTCATCGAGTGGCTCGCCGAGCGGGGCTACGGCGACGTGGAGACCGTGAAGACGGCCGAGGAGTCGATCACCTTCTCGCTGCCCAAGGAGCTCCGCCGCGACCTGCGCGCCGAGGCGGCCGAGCTGTCGCAGCGGTGACCGCGCCGTAACGTGGAGTCCATGCAGATCTTCGGCGTGGACATCGGCGGATCCGGGATCAAGGGCGCACCCGTGGACCTGGACCGCGGAGACCTGGCAGCGGAGCGGCACAAGGTCCTGACCCCGCACCCTGCCACGCCCGACGCGGTGGTCGGCGGCGTCCGCGAGGTCGTCGGCCACTTCGGCTGGACCGGCGCCGTCGGCGCGACCTTCCCCGGCGTGATCACGGACGGCACGGCGCGCACGGCCGCCAACGTCGACAAGAGCTGGATCGGCACGGACATCCAGGCCCTGGTCTCCGACCGGCTCGGCGGCGTCCCCGTCACCGTCCTGAACGACGCGGACGCGGCGGGCGTCGCCGAGATGCACTTCGGCGCGGGCCTCGGCCGCACGGGCACGGTCATCCTGCTCACCTTCGGCACGGGCATCGGCAGCGCACTCTTCACGGGCGGCCGCCTGGTCCCCAACACCGAGCTCGGCCACCTCGAACTGAACGGCCACGACGCGGAGAAGCGCGCCTCCTCCAAGGCCCGCGAGGACGAGGACCTCAGCTGGGAGCACTGGGCGCGCCGCGTACAGAAGTACCTCGCGCACGTGGAGATGCTGTTCTCGCCCGAGCTGTTCATCATCGGCGGCGGCGTGAGCCGCAAGGCGCACAAGTTCCTGCCGCTGATCGAGGGCGTCCGGGCGGAGATCGTCCCGGCGCAGCTGCAGAACAACGCGGGCATCGTGGGAGCGGCGATGGCGGCCGCGGGCGAGGCGTAGGCCCGCCGGGGCCGGTCCCGTGGCTCAGGAGGCGGGCAGCCGCTTCCCGCCTGCGGCACCCCGCGCGGGACGGGCCTGCCGCCGCTGCGCCATCAGCCGGACCTTGCGTACGGTCACGATGAACCCGGCGACGAGCGTCCCGCCGTACAGCCAGCCCGCATGCAGCGCCAGCGACGTCACGAGCCCCATGAAGTGGCCGCCGAACCCGCCGGAGCCCCCGGAGATCGGCAGGATCCCCACGGCGAAGGCGATCGGCACCCCGACCGGCGCGGTGACCAGGTCGGCGGGGCGCACCCACAGCGCGGTGAGCGCGGCCACGGGCACGAAGAGCACGCCGTAGGCGACGACGGACTCGCCGAGCAGCAGCCAGATCAGACAACTGAGCAGGAACATCACCGCCGAGCAGAACAGACCGCTGCCGAGCCCGGTGAGCCGCGGGTTCGGCACCCGGCGCAGCGCCCGGTACAGCGGCATTCTGCGCAGGGCGACGACGAACGGCGGTGCGGGGCGGCGGGGACGTGCCGCGGCCCGGTAGACCGTCGCGGATTCGGCGGACCGGTCGGCCCTGCCTTGCGGAGGCAACGGCGCGGTGCGCCGCTGCCGGGCCTTGGGGGTGGCCCTGGGGGCGGACTGAGGGGGACGCGTCCTGTGTTGCTCCACCGGACCAACCTAGGTCGGCCGCCGGGCGGAACCGGTCCTGGGACACGCCCTTTGGCCGAGCTTGGCCAAGCGTTCGATACGTAGCCGGTACGGAGACGGGGGCCGGGCCCGCACGCCGTAGACTGGGGGATCGCCCCAAGGTCGCTCAGGCCCTCCGGGCCGTCCACCCCCAAGACCTCACGTACGGGAAGTCGCAACGTGTCGCTCACGATCGGAATCGTCGGTCTGCCCAATGTCGGCAAGTCGACCCTGTTCAACGCCCTGACCAAGAACGACGTCCTTGCGGCCAACTACCCGTTCGCGACGATCGAGCCGAACGTGGGCGTGGTCGGCGTCCCCGACCCCCGCCTCACCAAGCTGGCGGAGATCTTCGGCTCCCAGAAGATCCTCCCGGCGACGGTCGACTTCGTCGACATCGCGGGCATCGTGCGGGGCGCGAGCGAGGGCGAGGGCCTCGGCAACAAGTTCCTCGCCAACATCCGCGAGTCGGACGCGATCTGCCAGGTCATCCGCGCCTTCAAGGACGAGAACGTCGTCCACGTCGACGGCAAGGTCTCGCCCAAGGACGACATCGAGACGATCAACACCGAGCTGATCCTCGCCGACCTCCAGACCATCGAGAAGGTCCTGCCGCGCCTCCAGAAGGAGTCGCGCATCAAGAAGGACATCGCCCCGAAGGTGAAGGCCGTCGAGGAGGCCAAGGAGATCCTGGAGAAGGGCGACACGCTCTTCTCGCAGGGCATCGTCCAGGGCTCGGACCGCTCGGAGCTCCTGCACGACCTGCACCTCCTCACCACCAAGCCCTTCCTCTACGTCTTCAACGTCGACGAGGACGAGCTGACGGACGACGCCTTCAAGGCCGAGCAGCGCGCCCTGGTCGCCCCCGCCGAGGCGATCTTCCTCAACGCCAAGCTGGAGGCGGACCTCGCCGAGCTCGACGACGAGGAGGCCCTCGAACTCCTCCAGTCCGTCGGCCAGGACGAGCCCGGCCTCGCCACCCTCGCCCACGTCGGCTTCCGCACCCTCGGCCTCCAGACCTACCTCACGGCAGGCCCCAAGGAGTCCCGCGCCTGGACCATCAAGCAGGGCGCCACGGCCCCCGAGGCGGCCGGTGTCATCCACACCGACTTCCAGAAGGGCTTCATCAAGGCCGAGGTCATCTCCTTCGCCGACCTGGTCGACACGGGCTCGGTCGCGGACGCGCGGTCCGCGGGGAAGGCGCGCATGGAGGGCAAGGAGTATGTGATGCAGGACGGGGATGTGGTGGAGTTCCGCTTCAACGTCTGAGTGCTCCCCGTGCCCGGGCGGTGATCCGCCCGGGCACGTTTTTTTGGCGGGTCAGCCGGTCTGTCGTACCGGCGACGGGGAGGGTGAGGGAGCGGGCCGCGTTTCGGGGCCGGTTGTCGCTGTCGGCGATGTTCCCCGGCGGGGCAGGGGCAGTGCTGTGAGGAGGCCCAGCAGCATGCCGGCGGCGGTCAGGAGGACGACGAGGGATTCGCCGTCGGCGATGGCTGTGCGCAGGGCTGGGCCGGTCTTGCCTTCGGTGCCCGCGTCGGCGATCGCGGTGAGGACGGCGAGGCCGATGGCGTTGCCGATGTTCATGGCGGTGGAGGCCATGCCGTTGGCGATGCCTTGTTCGTGGGGTGCGACGCCGGTTGCCGCGGTGATCCACATGGCGGTCCATACGATGCCCTGGCCGATTCCGGAGAGCACGAGGCCGGGCACGATCGTGGCGTAGGTGGCGTCGCTGTCGAAGCCGAGCGCGAGGATCACGGTGCCGAGCACGCCGATGACGAAGCCGGTGGTGAGCGTGGTGCGGGTGCCGAGGCGGGTGGTCATGCGTTCGCCGAGCTGTGTTCCTGCGGCGATGGCGACGGAGGGCGTGAGGAAGGCGAGGCCCGTCTGCAGGGCGCTGAAGCCGTGCACCGTCTGGAGCAGGACGGTCAGGAAGTACGGCAGGGTGCCGAACGTCGCCATGTAGAGGAAGGTGACGGCGGAGCCGACGGTGAGGCTGCGGTTGCGGAAGAGGCGGAACGGCATCAGGGGGTCGGCGCTGCGGCTCTCGACGCGGGCGAATGCCGCCAGGAGCAGCACCGCGAGGACGGCCGCGCCGATGACCACCGGGGAGCCCCAGCTGAGTTCGGGCCCTTCCACCAGCGCGAAGACGAGCAGGGTCGAGCCGCCGGTGACGGTCAGTGCGCCCGGCAGGTCGAACTTCCGCCGCTCCGTGCGAGGTGCGTCGCGCGGGATGAGAGCGAGCGCCCCGAGCGCTACGATCCCGGCGAGCGGGACGTTGACGTAGAAGACGGCGGGCCAGCCGAAGCTCTCGGTGAGCAGGCCGCCGAGCAGTGCGCCCACGGTCAGGCCGCTGGCGCCCGCGCCGCCCCATACGGCGAGCGCCCTGTTGCGCCGGGGGCCCTCCTCGAACTGCGTGTTGAGCAGCGAGAGCGTGGAGGGGAGCAGCAGCGCGCCGCCGATGCCCTGGACCGCGCGGGCCGCGATGATCACCGCGGGGCTCTCCGCGAGGCCGCCCGCCAGGGAGGAGAGCGCGTACAGCGTGAGGGCGGTGACGAAGACGCGGCGTCGCCCGAAGAGGTCGGCCGCGCGTCCGCCGAGGAGCAGGAAGCCGCCGGCCAGGACGACATAGACGCTGACCACCAACTGCTGGGTCTGGCCCGGGAATCCGAGTTCCGCGCCGATGTCGGGCAGCGCGACGAAGACGATGTTCAGGTCGAGTGAGAAGACCAGCTGGGCCAGGGCGAGGAGGGCAAGGATCAGGCCCGGCCTCGGACGGGCGGTCTGCGCAGGTGACTTGGGCATGCGGGCGTACGTCCCTTCAGGGTTCCCGGAGGTCTCGCCGGGCAGAATTTGACTGTACGTAAACATACGTACAGTCGGACTGTTCGGCAATGCGCGAACTGTTCGTCTGTAGTCGTACTGTTGACTGTTCGTCTGTCGCAGTACAGTGGAACCATGTCGTCCCGCCACCCCACCCCGGACCAGATCCGCGTCGACGAGGTCATGTCGGCCCTGGGCAACCCCCTGCGGCTCGCGGTCGTGCGCGTCCTCGCCGACGGCGGCGAGCACAACTGCGGCAGCATCCTCGACGGCGTCTCCAAGTCGACGCTGACCCACCACTGGCGGGTCCTGCGCGACAGCGGCGTCATCTGGCAGCGCCCCTCCGGGCGCGAGAACCTCCTGTCGCTGCGCCGCGAGGACCTCGACGCGCGCTATCCGGGGCTCCTCGACGCGGTCCTCGCCGCGACGAAGACGGACGAGGTGTCAGAAAGGTGACGTCGTCGGGGGATCCGGAAGGCTGATACGCGTCGGAGCGGTGGCCGCGGCGGAGGGCAGACTCCCCGCATGGACATCTGCCTGCTGGACGCCACCGAGCTCGCACGCCTCGTCCGCCGCCGCGAGCTCTCGGCGCGTGAGGTGGTCGCGGCCCACCTGGAGCGGATCGAACGGGTCAACCCGACCGTCAACGCCATCGTCACGCTCGACGCGGACGGCACGCTCGCCGCCGCGGCGGCCGCCGACGAACGGCTCGCGCACGGCGTGGAGCCGGGGCCGCTGCACGGGCTCCCCATCGCCTTCAAGGACACCCACCTCACGCGCGGCATGCGCACCACGCAAGGCTCCCCGCTGCTCGCGGACTTCGTGCCCGACGAGGACGAACTCCTCGTCCAGCGCATCGAGTCGGCGGGCGCCATCCGGATGGGGAAGACCAACGTCCCGGAATTCGCGGCCGGTTCGCACACCTTCAACCCCCTCTTCGGCGTGACCTGCAATCCGTACGGCATGAACCGCAGCGCGGGCGGCAGCAGCGGCGGTGCGGCGGCCGCGCTCGCCGCCGGGCTCCAGCCGCTCGCGGACGGCAGCGACATGGGCGGCTCGCTGCGCAATCCGGCCTCCTTCTGCAATGTCGTCGGGCTGCGTACGACACCGGGGCGCGTCCCCTGCTATCCGGCGGTCGACCTGTGGGGGAGCCTGACGGTCGCGGGCCCGATGGGCCGCACCGTCGCGGACGCCGCGCTGCTGCTCTCGGTGATGGCGGGGCCCGATCCGCGCTGCCCGCTCTCCCTGGAGACGCCGGGCGAGACGTTCCGTGCGCCCCTGGAGCGCGATCTGCGGGGCCTGCGGGTGGCGTGGGCGCCCGACCTGGGCGGCAGGGTGCCGGTCGACCCGGACGTCCGTGCCGTACTGGCCGAACAGGCCGAGGTGTTCGAGGAGTTGGGCTGTCACGTGGAGGAGGCCTGCCCCGATCTCGACGGGGCCGACGAGGTGTTCCGCACGATGCGCGCGCAGGCCTTCGAGCAGTCGCTCGGGGTGTTCCTGGAGGCGTCGCCCGGCGCCCTCAAGCCCAGCCTCGTCTGGAACATCGAGGAGGGACGCAAGCTCACCGGGGCCGACCTGGCCCGCGCCGTCACCGAGCGCACCCGCATCCATCTGGTGGTGGCCCGGTTCTTCGAGCAGTACGACGTGCTGATCGCGCCGGTCAGTCAAGTGACGCCGTTCCCCGTCGAGTTGGAGTATCCGTCCGTCGTCGACGGGCAGCCGCAGCACACCTACATCGACTGGATGCGCTCGGCGTACCTCTTCTCCGTACCGGCCACGCCCGCGCTGTCCGTGCCCGCCGGGTTCACGCCCGACGGGCTCCCGGTCGGCCTGCAGATCGTCGGACCGTCGCGCGCGGACCGGGCCGTACTGGAGGTGGGCGCCGCGTACGAGGCCGCGACCGGGCACGGGAGGCGCAGGCCGCTGCTCCCCGAATGACCTTCAGGCGTACGGGAGTTCAGGAGGTCGGCCGCGTCGCCGTGAGCTCCCGCAGGGCCGGTGCCTTCTCGCCCGCCCGGACCGTGATCCGCACCTGGCGGGCCGGGGTCGCGTCGGGCGTGTGCCAGGTGTGTCCGTCCGCCGAGGTCTCGACGCGCTGGCTCGCGGGCCGCACCGCCCACTTCGGGGTGATCGCGCCGATCCGGGCAGGGCGGCCCAGGTCGACGGTCAGGGAGGCGGTCCGTGCGGTCGGCGACCAGGTCGTGGCCGGGTTGCCGTCCACCGCGGCGGCCGCGTAGAGGCCCGGATCCTCGGAGGTCGCCGTCACGGGGCGGCAGCGCGCCGCGTCCGTCGTCGGGGTGAGGTCGGGGCGGCGGGTCCTGAGCACGGCGGGGGAGTCCGCGGTGACGGTGACCGTGCCGCCGCGCGGCGACTCGACGCGGAAGGGGGCGCCCGAAGTCAGCCTGACCGTCGTCCTCTTGGGGCCGATCGCGATGTCGTACGTCCGCCCGCGCCACCGCATCCCGCGCAGCGTCACGCCCTGCGCGAGCTGCGGCACCAGCGTCGGATCGAGGTGCAGCGCGTCGCCCTCGCGCAGCCGGAGCCCGGTGAGCCCGTGCGTGAACACCTGGAGGAAGCCGCCCTTGCCGGTGAGGAAGTCCTGCGCGGGCGACCCCGCGAGCGCGTCGCCCGCGCCCACCTTCGTGCCGCGCGACTCCGAGAACAGCGCGAACGGGCCGCGCATGAACGGGCGTACGGCTCTTTGGAGATAGGTGTACGCCGAGCAGCCGGGCTCACCGGTCGCGGCCGCGTCGATCGCGTGCACGGAGTCCGTCATCGCGGGCCCGTCCGGGTCGGTGCGGGCGCTGTAGTAGTCGAGGGTGGCGGCCGCCGCGCCCTTCGGCATGGGCCAGTCCAGCGGGTAGGTCAGCAGGACCGTGTCGGCCTGCTTGATGGTCGCCCCCGAGTAACCGGCGTACTGCAGATAGATCTTGCGCTTCGGGTCGTACGGGATGCGGACGCGGTCGGCGGTCCGTGCCCAGGCCGCCGGGGCCCGCTCGCCGAGGGCGCGGGCGGTGCTGACCGCCGCGCGCAGGGAGGTCGCGGCGACGGCGTTGGTGTAGACGCCGTCGGTGACGCCGTTGCTGTACTCGTCGGGTCCCGCGACGTTCTGGATGGAGTGACTCCCGTCGGGGTTGGGGGTGGTACGCGATGTCCAGTACTCGGCGACGCCCTTCAGGAGCGGCCAGCCGCGCTCGCGCAGCCAGGCGCGGTCGCCGGTGCTCAGGTAGTACTGCCAGGCGGCGAGCGCGATGTCGCCCTGGAGGTGGTTCTGCTGGACGCAGTGCGGCGGGTACCAGCTCTGGCACTCCGACCACAGGGCGCCGCGGCTCGCGCTGGTCCACGGATGGAAGAGGCCCTTCACCGAGGTCTTCCAGGCGTTCTCGCGGGCCGCCTCCGCGGTGAAGTGCCGGTAGGTGAGGACGGGTTCGGCGAGTTCGGGGCGGGTGGCGAGGAGTGGCGGGAACATCCAGGTCTCGGCGTCCCAGAAGATCATGCCCGCGTAGTCGTCGCTGGTGAGACCGGCGGGCGCGATGCTGTCGCGGGAGCCGGCGCGGGCCGAGGACAGCAGGCCGTACTGCGCGGAGCGCGCCCAGAGCTGGAGGTCGGGCCGCCCGGGGATCTCGACGTCGGACGCCCAGAGCCTCCGCCAGGCCGCCGCGTGCGAGGCGAAGAGCGCGTCCCAGCCGAGGGCGGCGGCGCGCCGGGACGCGTTCTGCGCGGCGGTGCGGGGCGTGCGGGAGGTCAGGGCGGTGTCGACGCCGACGTACTTGGTGACGTCGTACGTCCCCCCGTCCCGCACCCGGAAGTCCGCCGACTGACGGGCACTCAACTCCCGTGCCGCCCGCGCCTGATGGGTCACACCCGGCGCCTTCAGGGTCGAGGCGACCGCGCCGTCCGTGCGGGTGCCGTCGGTGCGGAAGGCGACGTCCATCGTCTTCTTGCCGCGCGGCCCGCCGCCCGTCTGCGCGATCCGCCGGGCCCCGCGCCCGTCGACGCGGTCGGTGACGGTGACCCCGCCGGTCCAGTGCGGGGTGAGGCGCAGCCGTACGGCTCCGGTGTGCGGCCGGTCGCGGGCGGCGACGACGTCGTACGTGAGGTCGGTGCGGCGGCCCCCGGACGTGGTCCAGGTCAGCGAGGTCCGTACGGAACCGCAGCGCAGGTCCAGGGTCTGCCGGTAGTGCGAGACGCGGCTGCGCGGGCCGTACGTCTCGCCGCCGACGGTGACGTCGATGCCGGTCCAGTTCGGCAGGGCGGCGATCGCCTCGCGGCGGGCGGTGTGCTCGGGCCCGCGCGCGTACAGACCCGCCGCGAACGCCCCGTCGTAGCGCGGGGTGTAGAGGGGCCAGCCGGTCTTCTCGTCCTCGACGGGCGCGGTGTGTCCCGCCCCGGCGGGCGGCACGCGCACGCCCAGGTAGCCGTTGCCCACGTAGGGGGTGTAGGCGTCGTCGGCGGTGGCGCGGCGCGTGCTCGTGGGCGCCCAGGTCCGGTCGCCGGGCGGGGCACAGCCTGCCGGGGCGCGGGGCTCGACGGCCGGTGCGCCCGTGGCGGCGGTCAGCGTGAGCGCGGCGGCGGTCAACAGGGCGGTGGCGACGCGGCGAGGAGTCATGGGCCGACGATGCGCCGTGGGCCGGGCGCGGTGTGGCATGCGCGCCGGGGGGTCCTGCGGATGAGGGCTCACGCGGGTGTGGCGTGCGCGCCTGTGGTGCTCGGCGTCGCCGGTGTGCTCCGCGCCGTGCCGAGGCGGTCCAGCTCGCCGAGTTCGATCGAAGGGTGCGAACCAGTCACGTCCTGAGCGTGGTGAGGCGCGATCCCCGGCGGTCACACGGAGTACCCGTGCCTGGTGAGCGGCCGTCTCCGGGGGCGGCCGTCGCGGGCACGATGTGATTCGGACAGGGGCGTGGACGGCGCGTTCGGTGCGGCGCGCGCAGGGAGCGGAGCGATGGTTGATCGCCTCGGCGCGCACGTGCGGCAGAGCGTCGTCGCCCCGGTCGTCCGCGGGGCGTGGCGAGAATGCCCCGCACACATGCGTTCGGCATGTCCCCCTCAACGGTGAACCTGTGAGCAGGTGCCCGCAGACTGAAAAAGGCCCTGGTCAGAGCCGTGTTGATGGCACGAAGGTGGTTCTCGTGCCGAAGATCGGTGCAGCAGACCGGTGCAGGTGTCGACCAGGGGAGAAGCTCATGAACAGTAGGTCACTGAGGTGGCGGGCCGGCCTTGCGGCGGGCGCCGGAATTCTCGCTCTCACTTTCGCTCCCACGGCCTCGGCGGCATCCCCGGCACCGTCACCACCGGCGCAGCGGCACGCCCAGCTCCGTGTCCCCGCGAACGTATGGGCCAGTGACGTCAACGTCCACACCGATCCCTACACCACCGCCCCGGTCATCGGCCAGGTCGGCCCCGGCACCGTGGACGTGGTGTGCCAGGCGCCCGGCGGCAGTGTCTCCTACGGCGCCTACTACAACTACTGGTGGGCGCAGTTGAGCGGCGGTGGCTGGATCTCCGACGTCTTCATCTCCGGGGGCGCGAACGACGAGCCCGTCCCCGGCATCCCCTTCTGCTGACGTCCCCCGGATCCACTGCGACAGGGCAGCCCGTGCCGTTTCGGCCCGGGCTGCCCTCCGGTGTGTGCGGCCTGTCGGCGCGGCGCGGGAAGGACGACCGAGGGGCGTCGTCCATCGCCCCCTGCCCCTCAGCCGGCCTCCCTGCCGCCGCTCGCAAGGCCCGTCTTCGCCCCCGCCCCGCACAGCGGCACCACCGCCGTGCGTTCGCCGAGTGCCCCCTCCCGTACGGCCGCCCAGCAGGCCACGCCCGTCGACTCGACGTACAGGCCGCGGGCGGCCAAGTCCAGCTGGGCGGAGCGGATCTGATTCTCCGTCACGGTGAAGAAGCCGCCGCCGAGGCCGCGTACCGCGCGCAGGATCTGGCGGGCGCGCGGGGGCCTGGTGATCGCGATGCCCTCCGCGAGGGTGGGCGCCGCCGGGGTCTCGCCGGTCAGGTCGGCCGCGTCCGCCCGCCACGCCGCGGCGAGCGGGGCGACCGCGGCGGACTGCACCGCGTACAGCGCGGGCGCCTTCGCGATCAGCCCGGCGGCGTGCAGCTCCCGCACCGCGAGGGCCGCGCCGAGCAGCAGCGTTCCGTTGCCGACGGGGACGACGAGCGCGTCGGGCAGGCGGCCGCCGAGGTCCTCCCAGAGCTCGTGGACGTACGTCTTGGTGCCCTGGAGGAAGTAGGGGTTGTGGACGTGCGAGGCGTAGAACGTGCCGGGTTGGTCGGCGGCGGCGCGGGCCGCCGCGGCCGCCGACTCCCGGTCGCCCTCGACGACTTCGAGCCGCGCGCCGTGCGCCCCGATCTGCTCCAGCTTCTTCGACGAGGTGCCCGCGGGGACGTACACCGTGCAGGGCAGCCCGGCCCGCGCGCAGTACGCGGCGACCGACGTGCCCGCGTTGCCGCTGCTGTCGGCGACGACCCGGTCGGGGCCGAGCCGCTGTGCGAGGGCCGCGAGCATGACCGCGCCCCGGTCCTTGAAGGAGAGCGTCGGCATCAGGAAGTCCAGCTTGGCCGAGATGCCCCCGGCCAGTTCCACCAGGGGCGTGCGGCCCTCGTGGAGTGAGATCGAGGGGGCGGGCAGCGGCAGGCACTCCGCGTACCGCCACAGCGAATTGACGCGTCCAGAAAGGGACTTGAGGGGTGCGGGGGTGGGGGAGAAGTCGAGGTCGAGGGGGCCGCGGCAGACGGGGCAGGACCAGGCGAGCGATCCCGCGGGGACGCGGGTTCCGTCGGTCGGGCAGTAGCGGTCGGGCAGTGCTGTCATGGCGGCAGGCTAAGGGGGCGGGCCAAAAGGGCAGGGGCCGGATCGGGGGCACCTCAGATCGGGGCCCCGGCCTGGGGTGCCCCCGATCCGCCGTCAAGCCCCCCGTTGTGACAGTTGGTGACGAAGTGTCATGGCGGGTGCGTGGCGGTCGTGTTACGTCCGGTCCTGGCCCTTGTGGGATTCCTATGGATCCGCCAATCTTTCGTCCGGACGGAGGCAAGGGCCGGTAAGCCTTCTTGACATGTCCCTGTCTTTTGTCTCCGTGAGTGTGGGCACCATCAGCACCGAACCCCCACCAGCGCACCACCTATTGAGGAGGACCCCTCAGATGGCAGTGATGCGTCACACCCGCCGAAGACTGGCCGGAATCAGCGCGACAGCGGTCGCGGCCCTCGCCCTCGGCGTCGTCTCCGCCCTCCCCGCGAACGCCCAGCCGGAGCGGGCGGCAGGCACGATCGAGAATGCCGGTGCCCCCGGCACGATCAAGAACAGCTACATCGTGAGCCTCGACAAGGACGCCCCGAAGGCCCGCTCCGCCGAGGGCAAGGCCCTCGCCAAGGAGTACGGCGCCACGATCGAGCGGACCTACGACAAGGCCCTCAACGGCTACGCGGTCGAGCTCACCGAGTCCGAGGCGAAGAAGTTCGCCGCCGACCCGGCGGTCGACGCGGTCGTCCAGAACCGGACGTTCACTGCCACCGCGACCCAGAACAACCCGCCGTCCTGGGGCCTGGACCGCATCGACCAGAAGAACCTGCCGCTCGACCAGAAGTACACCTACCCGGACTCCGCGGGTGAGGGCGTCACGGCGTACATCATCGACACCGGCGTCCGCATCAGCCACACCGACTTCGGCGGCCGTGCCTCGTACGGCTACGACGCCATCGACAACGACAACACCGCGCAGGACGGCCACGGCCACGGCACCCATGTCGCGGGCACCGTCGCGGGCACCCTGCACGGCGTCGCCAAGAAGGCCAAGATCGTCGGCGTCCGCGTCCTGAACAACCAGGGCTCGGGCACCACGGCGCAGGTCGTCGCGGGCATCGACTGGGTGACCAAGAACGCGGTCAAGCCCGCCGTCGCCAACATGTCGCTCGGCGGCGGCGCCGACAGCGCGCTCGACACGGCCGTGCGCAACTCCATCGCGTCCGGCATCACCTACGCCGTCGCGGCGGGCAACGAGTCGACCGACGCGTCGACCAAGTCGCCCGCGCGCGTGGCGGAGGCCATCACCGTCGGTGCCACGACCAACACCGACGCCCGGGCCAGCTACTCGAACTACGGCAGCATCCTCGACATCTTCGCGCCCGGCTCCTCGATCACGTCGACGTGGAACACCAACGACACGGCGACCAACACCATCTCCGGTACGTCGATGGCATCCCCGCACGTCGCGGGCGCGGCCGCGATCTACCTCGGCGCGAACCCCTCGTCGACCCCGGCGCAGGTGTCCGCCGCCCTGGTCAGCGCCTCGTCGACCGGCGTCGTCGGCAGCCCGGGCTCCGGCTCGCCCAACCGCCTCCTGAACGTCACGGGTGGCGGCGGCACCCCGCCCGGCAAGTCGTTCAGCAACACCGACGACTACGCGATCAACGACAACGCCACGGCCGAGTCGCCGATCAACGTCACCGGTGTCACGGGCAACGCGCCCGCGTCCCTGGCGGTCCCCGTCGTCATCCAGCACACCTACATCGGCGACCTCCAGGTCCAGCTGATCGCGCCGGACGGCACGGCGTACACGCTCAAGAGCTATGGGACCGGCGGCAGTTCGGACAACATCAACACCACGTACACCGTGGACGCCTCTTCGGAGGTGGCCGACGGCACGTGGAAGCTGCGGGTCAGCGACAACGCGGCGCAGGACACCGGGAAGATCGACTCCTGGGGTCTGCAGTTCTGATCCACCCGTTCTGATCCACCCGTTCTGATCCACTGCGGTTCCGCTTCTCTCCTGGTCCGCTCCGGTCCGACGTGCCGGAGCGGACCAGGCGTCGTGTGGGGAGGGCCCGCCGGTCCGCTGTCCGAGTTGTGAGCTTTGAGGGCGCATTGTCGTTTCGCCTGCGCTCCCGACTACGATGCGCCAAGCTCTCCGCATCGCCCACCACCCAGGAGCACGGCCCCCGTGGACATACCGCCGCCGCCCGGCCCGTACGCGCCGGGCCCGCACCCGCCCCAGCCCGGACCGTACGGCCCGCAGGGACAGCCCCCGTACGGTTCCCCGTACCAGCAGTGGCCCGGCCCGTACTCGCCCTACTCGCGGCCGCCGGTGAACGGCTTCGCGATCGCCTCCCTGGTCCTCGGCATCCTCTGCTGCGTGCCGGGCGTCGGCCTGGTGCTCGGTCTCGTCGGCCTCGCGCAGATCAAGAAGAAGGGCGAGCGCGGCAAGGGCCTGGCGATCGCGGGGAGCATCCTCTCCACGCTCGGCATGGTGCTGCTCGTCCTCGCCGTCACCACGGGTGCGGCGCGCGACTTCGTGGACGGCTTCAAGGAGGCCGCCCGCGAGTCCCGCAGCGGCGCCTTCCCCGTCGACAAGGGCGGCTGCTTCAACGTCCCCGACAGCGACATCGGCAGTACGACGTACGAGTACGAGATCGACGAGGTGCCCTGCGCCCGGCCGCACGACGCCGAGGTCTTCGCGTCGTTCCGGGTGAACCACCACGGCTTCCCCGGCGACGCGGAGCTGCAGGGCCTCGCGGAGCGCAAGTGCACGGCCTACGCGGACGCGTACTCCAAGGGCTCGTCGGCCGGTGCGAGCGGCGTCGAGGTCGTCTTCTTCGTCCCCGACCGCGAGACCTGGCGCACCGGCAGCCGGTACATCACGTGCCTGTACGCGTCGACGGAGGGGACGCGCTCGCTGGAGGGTTCGCTGCGCGACGACGGCAGGGGCGGGAGCGGCTCCGGCGAGGACGGTTCGGGCGAGGACGGATCGGGCAAGGGCGGCTCGGGTGGGAGCGGCTCGGGCGAGGGTGGCGACAGCGCCGAGGTGTGACGTGCCGCCAAGACGGTCACCTTAAGGGCCTTTTGTCCGCTTCTGTGATATTTCTTCGGCGTGACGTCCGTCAAGCCGCCCCCCGCCGCGGCCCGGGCCCTGCTCCTCGCCGCCGGACTCCTGAACGCCGCGCTCGCCGTCCTCGTCGCCGCCCCGCTGCCCCGCGTCCCGCTCCTCGTGCTCGTCGCGGCCGCCATCACCTCGTGGGGGCTCGTGCTCCTGGGACCGGGGCTGCTCGGTCTCGCCGCGGCCGCGCTCGCGGGGCGGCGCCACCCCTGGTGCGCGGGGCTCGCGGCGCTCGCCTCCTTCGCGGCCCTCGTCTACGGAGTGATGCCGTACGCCGCCGCGTACGGCACGGCGTCCCGGCAGGGCCAACAGCTCGCCCCCGCCCGGTACTTCGACGGCGTCAACTACGCCAAGGTGCCCGCCCGCGGGCGTTCCCTCACGTACGCGCGCGTGGGCGAGCGGCACGGCGCACAGCGCAGGCAGAAGCTGAAGCTCGACCTGTGGGCGCTGCCCAAGCGGCGGGCGGTGCGGCACCCTGCCGTCGTCTGGGTGCACGGCGGCGGCTGGAACAAGGGGCACCGCAGTCAGACCCCCGAGTGGAACAGGTGGTTCAACGCGCGCGGGTGGTCCGTCTTCGACATCGACTACCGCCTGGCGCCGCGGGCCACCCAGCTCGACCAGATCGGCGACGTGAAGTGCGCGGTGGGCTGGGTGCGACGGCACGCGCGCGTGTACGGCATCGACCCCGACCGCCTTCTCCTTGCGGGCAGTTCGGCCGGCGGCAACCTCGCGCTCGCGGCCGCCTACACGGAGGGTGACGGGCGGGTCCCGGCGTCCTGTGCGGTGCGTGACAGCTCGGTGGCCGGGGTGATCTCGCTCTACGGGCCCACCGACATGCGGCGCCTGATCGCCGGGACCGCGCTGCGCGGCGACCCCATGATCCCCCGTCTGATGGGCGGTTCGGCGGCCGCCGTGCCCGCCCGCTACCGGCTCGGCTCGCCGGCGCGCCTGGTCAGAGGAGACGTACCGCCGACGCTGCTGCTGCACGGCAGCGCGGACCGGGCGGTCCCGGTGGCGCAGGCGCGCGAGCTCGCGCGGCGCCTGAAGGGGGCGGGGGCTCCGGCGACGTATGTCGAACTGCCGTGGGTCGACCACTGTTTCGACGTGAACTGGGGGAGCTGGGGCAGCCAGATCGCCCGCGCGGCGACTGAACGTTTCCTCAACACCCTTGATCAATCGCTATATCCGGGGAAAGCCCCTGCGTAAAGACCTGCGGGGCGAGAAATCATCACTTCGGGTGATTCCTTGGCCTTGGGTTGCACCCAACAACCCACGGTTGCCAGGCTGTTGCTGTCTGTCAACCTGATGGGAGTGGCCAGTGACTTTCGGTGAGCAGCCGGCGTATCTGCGTGTCGCGGGTGATCTCCGCAAGAAGATCGTCGACGGTTCGCTGCCGCCGCACACCCGGCTCCCCTCGCAGGCCAGGATCCGCGAGGAGTACGGAGTTTCGGACACGGTCGCCCTGGAAGCCAGGAAGGTCCTGATGGCCGAGGGGCTCGTCGAGGGCCGCTCCGGATCGGGGACCTATGTGCGCGAGCGACCCGTCCCGCGCAAGATCGCCCGCACCGGCTATCGCTCCCTGTCCGGCGGCTCCACGCCCTTCCGTCAGGAGCAGGCCGCCGACGGCGCGCGGGGCACCTGGGAGTCCCGCAGCGAGCAGGTCGAGGCGAGCGTCGCGGTCGCCGAGCGGCTCGGCATCCGCGCGGGCGACCGCGTGATGTGCACCCATTACGTCTTCCGGGACGCGGGCGAGGTGATGATGCTCTCCACCTCCTGGGAGCCCCTCGCCGTCACGGGCCGCACCCCGGTGATGCTCCCTGAGGAGGGCCCGCTCGGCGGCTGCGGGGTGGTCGAGCGGATGGCCGCCATCGATGTGGTCGTGGACAACGTCGCGGAGGAGGTCGGCGCCCGCCCCGGCCTCGCCGAGGAGCTCAACTCGCTCGGCGGCGTCCCCGGCCATGTCGTCATCGTCGTCCAGCGGACGTACTACGCGTCGGGCCGCCCGGTCGAGACCGCCGATGTCGTGGTGCCCGCCGACCGCTATCGGATCGCATACCACCTGCCGGTCAAATGACCCCGGCGTGCGCCGTCCCGGCGGCGCACGCCCGGATTGCGGAGGGGCCCGTCCGCCCGCCGTGATCACGAGTTAACGCCCACCCGCGTTCCGTAACCCCGGGGCAACGACACGCTGCACCGCACCGTCACGCGCGGCTCCTACCTTCCCCGTCCGTACCCGCAATCCGGTCGGACGACAGGAACCCTCATGACGACGGAGACGACAGGGGCGGCGGTCGCCCACGACCCAGAGAGCCCCGTGGACAGCCCTCCCCCCAAGCGCAGTTACGCCAGGATGGCGGCCGACGAGAGCCGCGAGGACTACTCGCTGCGCTATGCCCCGCACTCCTTCCGGCGCTGGTCGCCGACGATGGTGGCCTCCACCGCGCTCGGCGGCATCGCCTATCTCGCGGACTTCGCGATCGGCGCGTCCATCGTCTTCACCTACGGCTTCACGAGCGGTCTCGCCTCGATCCTGTGCGCCGCCACGATCATCTTCGTGACCGGCATCCCGATCGCACGGGCCTGCGCCACCTACGGCCTGGACATGGACCTGGTGACCCGAGGGGCGGGTTTCGGCTATTTCGGCTCGACCCTCACGTCCCTCATCTATGCGTCCTTCACCTTCATCTTCTTCGCCCTCGAAGGCTCGATCATGGCCCAGGCCATGCACCAGGCCGTCGGACTCCCGGTGCAGATCGGCTACTTGGTGACGACGCTGATCGTCATCCCGATCGTCTTCCGCGGCATGGGCGCCCTCGCCAAGGTGCAGGCGTGGACGCAGCCGATCTGGCTCATCGGCATGGTCCTGCCCTTCGTGGTGCTCGCCTTCGAGGCGCCGGACGCATGGGGCGCCTTCGGGTCCTTCGGCGGCACGGAGGGCGCGGGCAGCGGGTTCTCCTGGATCGGCTTCGGGCTCGGCACGGGCGTCGCGCTCTCGCTCATCGCGCAGATCGGCGAACAGGCGGACTACCTGCGCTTCATGCCCGCCAGGACCGAGCAGAACAAGCGGCGCTGGAACCTGGCCGTGCTCGCGGCCGGCCCCGGCTGGGTCGTCATCGGGGCGGCCAAGCAACTGGGCGGAGCCTTCCTGGCGTTCGTCGCCCTCGAAGCGGTCGGCAGGACGCACGCCCTGGAGCCCATCGCCCCGCAGATCGAGGCGCTGAAGCCCTGGCTCGGCTCGTTCGCGCTGCCCGCGGCCGCCCTGTTCGTGATCGTCTCGCAGATCAAGATCAATGTGACCAACGCCTACAGCGGCTCGCTGTCCTGGTCGAACTTCTTCTCCCGCATCACGCACCGGCACCCGGGCCGGGTCTGGTACATCTTCCTCAACCTCGCCATCGCGCTGACGCTGATGGAGATGAACATGTTCGCCGCCCTGAACAAGCTGCTCGGCTTCTACTCGAACGTGGGCATCGCCTGGATCACCGCGGTCGCCGCCGATCTGGTCATCAACAAGCGGGTGGGCTGGAGCCCCAAGTACATCGAGTTCAAGCGGGCGTATCTGTACGCGGTCAATCCGGCCGGATTCGGCTCGATGGTGATCGCGTCGACGGTCTCGATCCTCGCGTTCTTCGGCCTGTTCGGGGAGTACGCGGAGGCGTTCTCGACCTTCATCGCGGCCGGACTCGCCCTCGTGCTCTGCCCGTTGATCGCCTGGGCGACGCAGGGCAAGTACTACCTCGCGCGCCCCAACCCGGTGAACGGCCCGCACGTCGAGATCGCCGACGTGACCGCCACGCACACCTGCGGCGTCTGCGACACGGCGTACGAACTCCCCGACATCGCCGACTGCCCCGTCCAGTCGGGCCCGATCTGCTCGCTGTGCTGCTCGCTCGACGCCACGTGCGGGGACGTCTGCCGTACGTCGCCGGGTGAGCCGGTCCTGATGCCACTGCCGACGGTGCGCGCCGACTGAGCCCGCACGGAGTGGGCCCAGGGGTGGGCGCATGGGGGCGCATCCAAGGGGGTGCGCCCCCTCTCGCTGCCCGGCCGTTGGCCGATTGCACACCTCATGCGTATCTCTTTGTGCAAACTCGTATCCGCTGAGTAAAGGTCGGGCGTAGGCTCGGGCATATGCGGATTGCGGTTTCCTTACTGATCGAGGCGTGGGGCGCGCCGGGGGTGTCGAGCGGAGGGGCGCGATGAACGACGGGACGGTTCTGCTGCCCTGGTTCGTGATACGGCAGGACGACAACGGCAACCGCTACCGCGTGGGCAGGTACGCGACGAAGGCCGAGGCCCAGAAGATCGCGGACAGTCTCGACGTCCGCGGCCAAAAACAGCTCTACTGGATCGAAAAACTAAGCCCAAACGGCAGCGGCCGCTGAGGCGAGGGCTCGCAAGAGGGCCCCGTAAGGGGCGCGGGGAACTGCGCGCTCAGCCGCAGGCGGCCCGCAGATGCCGACCGACCCCACCCAGCGGAGCGCCTAGGCTCCGGCGCATGACTGAACAGATCGTGGTGGGCGCAGCCCTGTACGACGACAAGGGCCGCCTGCTCGCCGCACGGCGCTCCGCCCCGCCGGAGCTCGCGGGCGGCTGGGAGCTGCCCGGCGGCAAGGTGGAACCCGGTGAGCAGTGCGAGGACGCCCTCGTGCGCGAGCTGCGCGAGGAACTGGGCGTCGAGGCCGAACCCCTGGAGCGCGTGCCGGGCCAGTGGCCGCTCCCCAGGGGGTACGCGCTGCGGGTGTGGACGGCACGCCTGGTCTCCGGCGAGCCGAAGCCCCTGGAGGATCACGACGCCCTGCGCTGGCTGGCGCCGGACGAGGTCTGGTCGGTGGATTGGCTGGCCGCCGACGTGCCCGCGGTCACGGCGGCGCTCGCCCTGCCGCACGCCGCGCACTGACTCCTCCTACGCCGTTCGTGCCACAGTGCGACCAGGTAAGCGGTAATCCTGCCGGGATATCGGGTATGTGCCCATTAACCCCACGAAACCGGACAGGTTCCGCTTCTGGTCTGGAAGTGATTCGGCGTGATCGACACCGAAGGCGACTGCGCCGAATGGGACTTTCCCGCGGACCCCGGCGCCGTCCGCACCGCCCGCGCCGTGGTCCGCAAGCAGCTCGGCGAATGGGATCTCGCGCCGCTCGGTGACGTCACCGTGTTGCTCGTGAGCGAATTGGTGACCAACTCGCTGCGCTACGCGTCCGGGCCCATCGGCGTACGTCTCGTACGCCCCGTGGACCCCATGGGGACCCTGCGGGTGGAGGTGTCCGATCCGCTCCCCGACCCGCCCCTGGAGCGGACCGCGGGACCCGACGACGAGGGCGGTCGGGGCCTCCAGCTGGTGGCGCGCTCGGCGCGGAGCTGGGGCACACGGCCGGGCCGCACGGGCCGGACGGGAAAGACGGTGTGGTTCGAGCTGGCGCTGCCGGGTTAGAAGACTGGCAGTGTGCGATGGGCGTCGGGCACAAGAGCGGCACGGGCCAAAAAGAGTCGACTCCGTGCTGTGATCGTGAACGCCGTGTGGCGCGCTGCCGTAGTGCTGGATACTGCGGTCAGCCGTATGCGGTGACCGATGCCGGACGCGGTGAGCTGGAGGGGACGGTTCGCGTGAGCGAGATACCAGCGAAGACGACGGAGCCGAACGGCACGTCGGGCGACGCGACGGCCGAGGGTTCCGGCGACGGCATGGCCGACGAGCCGGGCGACGCCGGGGCCGAGGGGCCCGCGGAAGCGATGCCGGGCGAGATCTGGCAGAGCAACCCACCCGGCTCGATCTACGACTACATCAAGGTCGCCTCGTTCTCCATCGGCGCCGACGGGCTCGTCGACCAGTGGAGCGTGCGTGCCGAGCGGCTGTTCGGCGTGGCCGCGCGCGAGGCCGTCGGCAAGGACCCGATCGAGGCGTTCGTACCGCCCGAGCTGCGCGCGGGCGGTCACCGCAAGATGGCGGAGATCCTCGACGGGCGGGAGTGGACGGGCGTCGTGCCGTTCCGCCTGCCCGAGGGGAGCGGCTCCGAGGAATGCGGCACGGAAGGCATCGCCGAGGTCTACGTCATGCCGACCGAGACGGAGGACGGGGAGCGGGCCGCGGTCTGCGTCGTCGTCGACGTCAGGGCGCTGCGGCAGATCGAGACGGACCTCGCCGCGTCACAGGCCATTTTCGGCCAATCTCCCTTCGGTTTCCTGCTGTTCGGCCCCGACCTGAAGGTGCAGCGCGCCAACCGCCGCTTCGCCGACGTGTTCGGCGGCGGCGTCGAGGACCACCGCGGCCGCACCGTCCACGACTATCTGCCGCGCCACGAGGCCGACCGCATGTCCGCCGCCCTGAAACGGGTCCTGGAGACCGGCGACTCCGTGACGGACATGCAGATCGTGGGCCCGGCCCCCGGCAGCAGCGACCGCAGACACTGGTCGATCAACCTCTACCGCGTGCACAGCGGAACGGGCCGCCCGATCGGCGTCGCGGGCCTCGGCACCGACGTCACCCGGCGGCACGCCGCCGCCCGCGAGGCCGCCCACGCCCGCCGCAACCTCGCCCTCCTGAACGAGGCGGGCGCCCGCATCGGCAACTCCCTCGACCTGGAGACCACCGCGAGAGAGCTGCTCGACGTCGCCGTCCCCGGCTTCTGCGACCTCGCCTCCGTCGACCTCTACCAAGGGCTCCTCGACGGCGACGAGACACCGCCCGGGCTCGCCGACGGCAGCGCCGAACTGCGCCGGGTGGCCTTCGCGAGCGCCGTCGCGGACGCACCGTTCCCCGCGGGCACCGCGCCCGTCGACGTCGGCGCCGTGCACCGCTACGCGTTCACCTCGCCCTGCGCCGACGCGCTGCGCACCGCACGGCCCCGGCTGCTCACGGCCGGCGACGACGCGTCCGCGAGCAGGCTCACCGGCGGCCTCATCCAGTCGACGCTCGCCGTGCCGATGGTCGCGCACGACACCGTCGTGGGCCTCGCCCAGTTCTCCCGTACGAAGGGCAGCGAACCCTTCGGCGAGCGCGACCGGGCCCTCGCCGTCGAACTGGCCGCGCGCGCCGCCGTCTGCATCGACAACGCCCGCCTCTACCGCCGCGAGCACGAGCGCGCGCTGATACTGCAACGGTCCCTGCTGCCGCCCGGCGACCCCGAGGCGTCCGGGCTCGACATCGCCTGCCGCTATCTGCCGGGCAATGCCGCGACGGAGGTCGGCGGCGACTGGTTCGACGTCATCGAACTGCCCGGACACCGCACCGCCCTGGTCGTCGGCGACGTCATGGGCCGCGGCCTGCGCGCCGCCGTCGCCATGGGCGAACTGCGCACTGCCGTACGCACCTTGGCGCTCCTCGACCTGGAGCCCGCCGAGGTGCTCTCCGCCCTCGACGAGATCGCCCGCGGCCTCGGCAACCCCGCGGGACCCCAGCAGCCCACCCGCACGGCACGCAAGGCGGCGGACGCGGACCTCAGCGAGGTGTACCTCGCCACGTGCGTGTACGCGGTCTACGACGCCGTCACACGACGCTGCACCTTCGCCAACGCGGGCCACCTGCCGCCCGTGCTCGTCGAGCCCGGCGAGTCCGCGCTGATGCTCGACGTACCCCCCGGCATGCCGCTCGGCGTCGGCGGCGAGCCCTTCGAGGACGTCGAGGTCGACCTGCCCGAGGGCGCGCTGCTCGCGCTCTACACCGACGGCCTCGTCGAGTCCCGCGACCATCCGCTCGACGAGGGCCTGAACGCCTTCGTACGCGCCCTCAGCGACGCCCCTCCGGTCCTGGAGGACGTCTGCGACCACGTCCTGAACACCCTCGACACCCACCACGGAGAGGACGACATCGCGCTCCTGATGGCGCGCGTCGAGGGCCTGCCCGCCGAGCACGTCGGCGACTGGACGCTGCCGCGCGACCTCAAGTCGGTGGGCCGCGCGCGCGAGCTGGCCTGCGAGCAGCTGCGCGCCTGGGACCTGGACCGGCTCTGCGACACCGCGGAACTCCTGGTCAGCGAGCTCGTCACCAACGCGCTCAGATACGGCGAGGGCGACATCAGACTGCGCCTCCTGCTCGACCGCACCCTGGTGTGCGAGGTGTGGGACGGGGGCTTCGTCCAGCCGCGCAGGCGCCGGGCGCGCGACACCGACGAGGGCGGGCGCGGGCTCCAGCTCGTCGGCCTGCTCAGCGCCGCGTGGGGCTCGCGCAAGACGCCGCACGGCAAGACGGTGTGGTTCGAGATGGCGCTGCCCGACGGCGACGCGGAGCCCATGGACGCAGCGGAGGCCCTGCTCAGCCTGTTCTGAACGGTTCCGGGGCGGGACGGGACGCCTCGGTCACGTGGTCGCCTTGAGGGCGGCGAGGCGGGCCTCCACCTCCGCCGCGTCGCCCAGACCGTCCAGCTCCTCGAACTGCGCGTCGAGCGAGGACGCGGCGAGTTCCTGCTTGCCCAGCGCCCGCGCCTCCTCGCGCCGCACCTTCTCCTCGAAGCGGCTCAACTCGCTGGTCGGGTCCAGGACATCGATGTGCTGGGCCGCGTCCAGCATCTGGTTCTGGGCCTGCGCGGTCTTGGCGCGGGCCACCAACTGGTCGCGCCGCGACTGCAGTTCCGTCAGCTTCACCTTCATGCGGTCGAGGCCGGACCGCAGCTTGTCGACGATCTCGGTCTGCGAGGCGATCGTCGGCTCGGCCTCCTTGGCCTCCTTCTCGGCCTGCAACTGCCGCCCCAGGGCCACCTTGGCGAGCCGGTCGAACTTGTCGGCCTCCGTGGCGTTGCCCGCCGCGCGCTGCTCGTCCCCCTTCCTGCTCGCGGCGAGCGCCTTGGCGCCCCACTCCAGGGCCGCGTCCTGGTCCTCCTTGTGGTCCTGTTCCAGCATCCGCAGCTGGCCGATGGTGGTCGCGACCGCCTCCTCGGCCTCCTTGATGTTGTTCGTGTAGTCGCGGATCAGCTGGTCGAGCATCTTCTGCGGGTCCTCGGCCTGGTCGAGGAGCGCGTTGATGTTCGCCTTGGCGAGCTGGGCGACGCGGCCGAGGATGGTCTGCTTGGTCATGGGGCTCGTCTCCTTGGCAGTGGTCTTCGGAGAACTCGTCTCCTTGGCAGTGGTCTTGGGAGAAGTCGTCGTCGCCGGCCGCAGCCGGTGCGGGGTCAGAACCTGCCGCCTCCGCCCCGGCGCCCCCGCGTCCCCCCGCCGCCGAAGCTCCCGGGGCCGCCCCCGCCGAAACCGCCCCCTCCGTAGGGGCCGCCTCCGCCGCCCGCACCGCGGCCCATGCCTCCGAAGAGCTCGCCCAGGATGATCCCGCCGAGCACCGCGCCGCCCATGCCGCCGCCGCTGCCACCGCCCCCGCCGAGCCCTCCGTAGGGATTGCCGTAGCCCCGTACGTCACGTTCGGCGAGCTGCTGAGCCTGCCGGGCCAGGGAGTCCGCCTGCTGGGCCTCGGCGAGCGCGGCCGTGGCGTCGGCGTCCTGGGCCGCCTCCGCCTGCGCGAGATGGCGCTGGGCCTCGGCCAGGCGGGTCCGCGCCTCGCTGCCGACGGCGCCCCGGTGCGTGGTGACGTAGTCCCCGGCGGCCCCGACGGCGCTGCGCGCGGTGAGCAGGGCCTGGGCGAGCAGGGAACGGGAGCGGCGGTCGGCGACCTCGCGCTCCCGGGCGCCCGCGAGCGCCTCGTCGAGTGCGGCGTCGGCCTCCTCGACACGGCGCAGGGCCTCGATGGGGTCGTAGGGGCCCGCGGACGTCCGCCCGCGCACCTCGGCGACCACGGACTGGGCGCGGGCGATACGGCCCCGCAGATCGGCCGTGGAGACGCCGTCCGCGGTGCCTTCGAGGAGGCCGCGCGCGTCCGCGAGGTCGGTCTCCGACTCGGTGAGCGCGGCGGGCAGCTTCTCGGCGGCCAGCGCCAGCTCGTCGGCGAGGCGGTCCACGGCGTCCACGAACGTGCCCGCCTGGTCGACGGCGCCCTCGGCGGCCCGCAGATGGACGGCGGCGGGGCCGCTCCCGCCCGCGTCGACGGACTGCCGGGCCTGGTTGAGGTGCGTGGTGGCGAAGACCAGGCGGTCCTTGGCCTGCTCGATGTGGCCGACGACGCCCGCGGACGCGGTCGGCGCGTAGGTCGCGCGGATCGTGGCGAGGGTGTCTTCGGCGGCGCCGGTGCGGGCCGCCACCTGCCGGAACACCGTCTCCGCGTGCTCCAGGGCCTGGGGGACGTTCTTCTCCAGGGCACGCAGCTGGTCGAAGCCCGCGGTCTCCGCGTCGAGCCTGCGGCCCGCCTCCGTGCAGCGCGCGACGATCTCGTCCAGCATGCGGCGCCTGGTCGGATCGTCCTCGGGGAAGGCGTCGTCGAGCTGCTGCCGCAGCCGGAACGCGGCCGTCAGCTCCGACTGCGCGTACGCGAGCGCCTCGCTGAAGGGCTTGGCCGCCTCCTCGCCGAACTGCGCGGTGGCGAAGCCGAGTTCCTCGGTGCTGGTGCGGACCGCGTCGTCGGTCTCGACGAGGAGCCTGCGGGCCTGCTGGTCGAGTTCGGGGAGCGGCGTGAGGTCCTTGCCCGCGCCGCGGTTCCAGCCGCCGCCGGGCGTCGTGCGCGTGGTGACCCGCTTCTTGCGCCGCTTGTACGCGACCGTCGCCGCGACCCCGGCCGCGCCCACCGCCACCACGGGAAGCACCAGGTCACCGGCGACGGAGTCGTCGCCCCCGCCGGGGTCGGCCGGGCCCGCGGTGATGGCCGGGGTCGGCACTGCCCGGCCCGCGAGGACCGCGCGGTAGCCGTCCGCGGCGCCGATGGCGGCCCCGGCCCAGTCGTTCTCGCGCAGGGCGGGCCTGATCGCGGTGGTCGCGACGTCGCGGAGCTGTGCGTCGGTGAGCCGTGAGGCGTCGTCCACGGAGTAGGCGAACTGCCGGTCGTGGGTGGCGACGGCGAGCAGCACGTCGTCGATGCCCAGGCCGTTGCGCTGTGCGGTGGCGTCCGCCCAGCTCTGCGCGGAGCGGCCGGAGAAGTCGCGTACGTAGGTGACGAAGAGCTGCACGCCCCGGTCGTCGTAGAGCCGGTCGACGGCCTGCTCGACGGCGTCCTTGCGGTCGCCGAGGGCGCCCGCCTTGTCGGTGATCTGGCCGGTGCGGGAGAGCGTGACCGGATCATCGGCGAACGCGGGTGAGGGACACAGCAGCGGGAACCAGGCGAGCAGCACGGCCACCGCGGCCGCTGCGGCCCGCCCTGCTCTGCGCGAGGGCTGTGTCACATTTGGGAGCGTATGGCGGTATTCGGGGCGCCGCGACCGGACTGGGTGGCGGCGCCCCCGCGGGGTCTCTCAGATACTGAAGCGCTCCTTGGCCAGCAGCGGCCGCACGCGCGCGGCGAAGCCGCCGGTGCGGAACGGCGCCTGCAAGAGGCCGGGCCGCAGCTCCTGGGCGAGGGCCGCCGCGATCATGCCCTGGTCGAGCGCGAGCACGAAGTCGCTGACCCGCCCGCTGCGTACGTCCACGGAATCGCGGAATCCATACGTCTCGTCGTACGCCCCGAAGTCGCGCTCCAGCGCCTTGAGGTTGTCGATGGCCGCTCCGCGCGCGTGGGGGAGGGCGAGGAAGGAGGCGTGCGGGGTGACGACGCCGAGGGAGTGGTAGCCGTCGACCTGCATGCCGATCGCGTCGACGCCGTACTCGCGGTACCCGCCCTCGGGGATGTTCGCGGGGGAGAACCCCCAGTACCCGTACTTCTCCTCGATCAGGCCGTGCTCGATCTGGCTGCGCACATAGCGGTCGTGCGTGATGCCCCACGCGCGCGGGGACCACTCCGGCTCGGGCACGAACAGCGGCACCATGAGCGCCTCGAACATCGAGCCGCCCCAGGTGGGCACGAGCTTGCGCCCCCGGTGGGTGTAGTGGCCCTGCCACACGCGGACGCCGTCGACCGTGACGTACGCCCCCTCGGGCCGCTGCTCCTGCTCGTGCTCGGGGAGCATGGTGCGCAGCAGGTGCCAGTAGTGGTCCGAGGGGATCGAGCCGTCCGCGATGCCGAGGTAACTGGCCATGCGGGGCTCGGTGTTGAGGGCGCCGTAGTGGTGGGCGGTGGGCTCGCCGGTGTCGGTCCAGAAGCCGCCGCGCAGCTGTCCCGGCCGGGCGGCCGGGTCCGCGGGGTCGTAGGGCGTGTAGAAGTACGACCAGTCGGCGGCGGCCAGCAGCTTCGCGATGCGCGGGCGCAGGGCCGGGTCGGCGTGGGCGGCGATGCGCAGTCCCGTCACCAGCCAGGCGTTGTCGACGGACGACAGGAACGGGCGGACCGGGTCGCCCGTGCCCGGCCAGCTCGTGAGCACCGAACCGTCGTGCGCGTCGTACCAGTTGAGCCAGAAGCCGTGGTGCCGCTCCAGCTTCTCGACGGCCGCGACGGTGCGGGCCAGGCGCCGGTGCATCGCCCCTTCGCCGAGCACGCCGAGGCCGCGGGCGGCGACGGTGGACCAGAGCCCGCAGCCGATGTTGGTCGGCGAGGTCTGGCGTGAGGGCACGGGGGCGCCGGAGCCGCTGACGTCGATCTTGTCGGCGGCGAGACCGAGGCCGGTCGTCATCGCCTCGATCGAGCGATACGTGGAGCGGAACCACTTCCGCAGCAGCGGCGCGTCGGCGCTCCGAGGCCGAAACGACGTGATGCGCGGTGCGGCGGTGGCGGTCGGAGCGGCGCCGAGGGACAGGGCGGCGGCCCCGGCTCCGGCGGCCAGGAAGGTACGACGATCCATGAAGGTCCAACTCCCGTTCATGAAGGTCCGATGGGCAAGGTCCGATGGACGGTGACGCGATGGGACGGGGACCGACCGCTGTCAGGTGCGGCCGGTCCCCGGGTTCGGGAAGGAGTGGTGCTGGACTAGTAGGCGAGGCGCGGCAGTTCCCGTATGCGGCCGAGCCCGCCCAGCCAGTGGGCGGACGGCTTGGGCGTGCGGGCGAACGTCTCGCGGTCCCAGGCGATCAGCCCGAACGCGGGCTTGTAGGAGCCCCATTCGTAGTTGTCGAGGGCGCTCCAGGCCAGGTAGCCGCCGATGTTGAGGCCGTCCGCCAGGCACGCGG
This sequence comes from Streptomyces sp. NPDC059002, assembly GCF_042740435.1. NCBI lineage: Bacteria > Bacillati > Actinomycetota > Actinomycetes > Kitasatosporales > Streptomycetaceae > Streptomyces > Streptomyces sp. NPDC059002. Next base: position 31,984 of record NZ_JBHYJI010000003.1, read on the forward strand.
CCACCGCGTCCAGGGCACCCTTGTAGTAGTCGATACGACGCGGGTCGTCATCCGTGGCGATGCCGTTCTCGGTGACGATCAGGGGCACGTCCGCGTCGGCGAGCACCGCGGCGGTGTGGCGCAGCGCGTGCCCGACGGCCGCCGGGTAGTACTCCCACTGCGTGAGGGTGCGCTCGGCGTCGGCGGGCGCGGGGACCGGACCCTCCGGACCGATCCGCGTACGCGTGTAGGACTGCACGCCGACCCAGTCGTCGCCGCGCGCCGCCTCGATGAAGACGTCCTCGCGCGGGTGCCGGTAGGCGGCGGTGACGTCCTCGGCGCCGGGCTGTGCCTGGTAGACCTGGTTGGCGATGGTCCAGCCCGCCTGGATCGCCGGATTGATCGCCTTGACCTCCTTGACGGCCGCCCGGTGCGCGGCGATCACCGCGTGCGTCGTCTCCTCGTCGGGGGTGGGCAGTCCGGCGGGCGGGAAGCCGATGTCACCGCGCTTGGCCTGCCCGGCCATGACGGCGATCATGTTGGGCTCGTTGATGGTGCACACGTACGGCACGCCGTCGCCGATGACCGGCGCGCAGGCGGCGACATACCGGGCGAACAGCTCGGCGGCGCCCTCGGACGTCCAGCCGCCCCGCGCCTCGAACCACTGCGGCACGGTGAAGTGGTGCAGGGTGACCATCGGGCGCAGGCCGCGCTCGACCGCGCCCTCGACCATCCGCCGGTAGTGCGCGAGCTCCGCCCGGGAGAACCGTCCCTCGGCGGGCTCGATGCGGGCCCACTCGATGCTGAACCGGTAGTCGGTGAAGCCGAGTTCGGCCAGTACGTCCATGTCCTCGCGCCAGCGGTGGTAGCTGTCGCAGGCGTCCAGGCTGGGCTCCTGGATGTGGGTGCCGGTGCTGTGCTCCTTCACCCACCAGTCGCTGTTGGTGTTGTTGCCCTCGATCTGGTGGGCGGCGGTGGAGGCCCCCCACAGAAAGCCTTCGGGGAACGGGATCGGGGTGTGCGTCATCGCGAGATGTCTTTCTTTTGCAAGGCGGGGGAGTGCCGGACGGGAGAGGCGGGGCCCAGGGGGCTACTTCATGCCGGCGGTGGCGATGCCCTGGGTGAAGTAGCGCTGCAGCACGGCGAAGACGATCAGCACCGGCAGCACGATCAGGAACGCACCGGCCATCAGCATCCCGTTCGAACCGGACGACTTGTTGGGGTCGGTCGCGAAGGTGGCGAGGGCGACCGGGAGGGTGTACTTGTCGGGGTCGTTGGTCGCGATCAGCGGCCAGACGAAGTTGTTCCACGACCCGAGGAACGTGAAGATCGAGAGCGTCGCGAGGGCGGGCTTCACCAGCGGCATCACGATCCGCCAGAAGATGTACCACTCGCTGGCGCCGTCCATCCGCGCCGCTTCGAGCAGCTCGTCGGGGATCGACTGCATGAACTGCCGCATGAGGAAGACCCCGAAGGCACCGGCCGCGAAGGGCAGTACGAGGGCGGCATAGGAGTCGATCAGCTGCAGCTTGCTCATCAGTACGAAGAGGGGCAGCAGCATCAGATTGCCGGGCACCATCAGCGCGCCGAGCACCAGGCCGAAGATCTTGTTCCGGCCGACGAAGTTCAGCTTGGCCAGGGCGTATCCGAGCATCGAGCAGAACACGAGATTGGCGACGGTGACGAGCACCGCGACCAGCACCGAGTTCATGAAGTAGGGCGGCAGATCGAGCTTGTCGAGCAGCCGGTGGAAGCTGTCCAGGGTCCACTCGGAGGGAATCCACACGGGCGGACTCGCGGTCAGGTCACCGGCCGTCTTGAAGGCGGAAAGGGCCATCCACAGGAACGGGGCGGACATGATGAGAAGCCCGGCGGACAGCAGCACATGGACGAGCGGCCGCTTCATGCCGCGCCGCGCGCGGGGAGTCTCCTTCGGGTCCGCCGACTTCTCCACCACCACGGACTTGGCGCTCATTTGGTGTTGTCCTTCAGCAGTCGGAGCTGGAGCACCGTGATGCCCATGATCACCACGAAGAGGACATACGCCATGGCGCTGGCATAGCCCATGTGGAAGAAGTTGAAGCCTTCGCGGTACATGTTCAGCGACACGGTGAGCGTGGAGTCCGACGGACCGCCCTGCGTCATCACGAACGGCTCCTCGAACACATTGAGATAGCCGATCGTGGTGATCACCGTGGCGTAGAGCAGCGTGGGCCGCAGCAGGGGCACGGTGATGCGGCGGAACTCCTGCCAGGTCCCCGCGCCGTCCAGCTTCGCGGCCTCCCGCACCTCGGTCGGGATGGCCTGCAGCCCGGCGATGAAGAGCACCATGACCGTACCGAGATTGCGCCATACGGCCATTGCGATCAGCGAGGGCATGGCGAGCGATTCGCTGCCCAGGAAGTCCGGTGCGGTGAGGCCGAGTTCGGCGCAGAGTCCGGCGATCAGGCCGTCGCTCGGATCGAGCACGAACCGCCATACGACCGCCACGGCGACGATGGAGGTGACGACGGGCGCATAGAAGCCCACCCGGAAGAAGGTCCGGGCGCGATCGATCCCGTTGTTGAGGAGAACGGCCACGACAAGACCGAGAAAGATGGTGAGAGGAACCCCGACCACCACGAAATACCCGGTGTTGAAAAGGGACTTGAGGAACTTCTCGTCGCCGAAGAGCTTGGTGTAGTTCTCGAGCCCGATGAAGTTCGCTTCCCAGGGCCGGGTGACGTTGCGCAGCCCGAAGTCGGTGAAGCTCATGGCCAGCGTGGCGACGATGGGGAACGCCATGAAGACGGTGAACAGAACGAGGAACGGGGTGGAGAAGAGCCACCCGGCCAGATTCTGCACGCCCATGCCGCGCCCGCGCCGCCGACCGTCGCCGCGGCCCCTGGACCCGGTGGCCGGGGACGGTGCCTTCGTCCCCGGACCGCCCCGCACCCCGGCCACCGGCACGGCGGCCTTTCCACTAGTGGTGCTCATGTCGGCCGCCTACTTCACGAGGTTCTCGATCTCGGACTGCGCCTTCGCGGCGGCGTCCTCGGCGGAGGCCTTGCCCTGCGTCACCGACTCGATGGCCGCGTCGACCTTGGAGGTCACCTCGGTCCACTTGGCCAGCGCGGGCGAGGTCTTGGCGGTCTCCATCTGCTTCTTGAAGATCTGCAGATCGGGGTTGTCGGCGAGTTCGCCGCTCTCCCACGCCTTGGTGTTGGCGGGCAGGTCGCTGGTGCGCTCGAACCAGTCGGCCTGGCCCTCGGCGTCCGTCAGGTACTGGATGAACTCCTTGGCGGCGGCCTTGTGCGGGCTGTCCTTGGAGATCACGAGGCTCGATCCGCCGGCCATCGAGGTGGAGGTCTTGTCGGCCGGTACCGGCGCGACGCCCCACTTGCCCTTCAGGTCCGGGTACTGGTCCTTGATCAGTGTCGTGATCCACGGGCCGGAGAAGAACATCGGCACGTCGCCGGTGTTGAAGTCCTTCAGGGGGTCGTAGCCGGGCTGCGAACTCTTCGTGCTGAGACCGCTCTTGACGTACTCGCCGTACTCCTTGAAGGCCCTCACCGCGGCCGGGCTGTCGATGGCGGCCTTGCCGTCCTTGTCGACGATCTCGCCACCGGCCGAGTACAGGAACGGGTAGAAGGACTGCACGGTGTCGAGGCCGCGGGGCTGCAGATAGATGCCCCACTTGCTGTCCGCCTTCTCCTGGAGGGCCGAGGCCATGGCGCGCAGCCCCTTCCAGTCGGCGGGCGGCTTGCTGATGCCGGCCTTCTTCGCGAGGTCGGTGCGGTAGTAGAGGACGCGGGTGTCCACGTACCAGGGCACGCCGTACGCGGTGCCGTCCACCTCGCCCTGCTGCCAGCCCGCCGGGAAGAAGTCCTTCTCGTCGAAGGTCTTGGTGTCGACCGGTTCGAGGACGCCGAGTTCGGCGAACTCGCCCAGGTAACTGCCGCCCATCTGCGCCACGTCGGGCAGCTTGCCCGCGGCGGCCGCGGAGACCAGCTTCTGGTGGGCGACGTCCCAGCCGACGGGGGTGACCTTGACGGTGATGTTCGGGTTCGCCTTCTTGTACGCGTCGGCGACCTCCGCGAGCTTCTCGCCCTCGGCACCCATGGCCCAAACGGTGAGCGTCTGCTTCTTGTCGGCGGCGACTTCGTCACCGGCGGAGCTGCCGCACGCGGTGACGGCGAACGCCGTCGCGAGTGCGACGGCGACCGAAGCGGTTCTGGCGGCGCGGTGCATGGACGGCTCCTCCTTGAGCTTCCCTGACGTTCCGGCGTCTTACGGCGTCGGATGTATGCGCTGTCTGTAAGCGCATACATCACTCTGTGGGAACGCCCCTGTGACCGCAAGAGGGTCTTGGTCACACTCGCGTAACGGGGGCGACTTGAGTGGTGTGTACGGAGTGCGTGGCGTGAGAGCAACGTAAGCGGAACGTTTCCTTCCTGAAAGGAAATGTGGTGGCCGCCTCATCGCCGACAGGCCACTTGTGCCGGGGTGGCCTGCGGGGGCGGGGAGGGCGCCCCGCCCCGGCCGGTGCCCGGTGGGCTCTGGTTAGGGTCGCGGCATGCCCGCGTTCACGCACGACTTCCCCTTCGACCCGTCGTACGGCCACACCCTCGACGACCTCCTCGCGGTGCCCGCGCCCCGCGCCCCCACCGACTTCGCCGCGTTCTGGCGGGCCCGGCACGAGGCCGCCCGCGCGACCGTCACCACCCCCGTCGTCGGCCCCGTGGAGGAGGTGCGCGACGGCGTCCGCGTGCACGGCGTGACGTACACATCCGTCGGCGGCGTGCGCCTGGGCGGCTGGCTGGTGCTTCCCGAGACGGGCCCCGCGGCGCACGGCTTCGTCGTGGGACACGGATACGGGGGCCGCGACGAACCCGGCCCCGACCTCCCGCTGCCGCTGCCCCGCTCCGCCGCCCTCCTGCCCTGCGTACGGGGCATGGGGAGCCGCGGCCGCCACCCCGGCATCCCCGCCGAGGCCGACGCCCACGTCCTGCACGACATCGGCTCCCGCGACACCTACGTCATCGGCGACTGCGCGGCCGACCTCTGGTGCGCGGCGTCAGCGCTCCTCGAACTCGTACCGGAGCTGGGCGGGGGCGGGACCGGAGAACCGCCGCGCCTCGGCTACCTCGGCGAGAGCTTCGGCGGCGGTCTCGGCGCCCTCGCACTGCCCTGGGACGACCGCTTCGCCGCCGCACAGCTGACCGTGCCGACCTTCGGCAACCACCCGCTCCGGCTGACCCTGCCCTGCACGGGCAGCGGCGAGTCCGTGCGCGCCCACCACCGTGCACACCCCGAAGTCACCGATGTCCTGCGCTACTTCGACGCGGCGACGGCGGCGACGCACCTCCGCGTCCCGACCCTCACGGCGTCCGCGCTCTTCGACCCCGCGGTCCCGCCGCCGGGCCAGTTCGCGGTGCACAACGCACTCGCGGGCCCGCGCGAACTCCACGTCCTCGATGCGGGCCACTTCGCGCACGAGGGCACGGAACGCGAGACGAAGGCGCTGCGGGAGGCCCGCGGAACCTTCTTCGGAAAACACCTCACCTGACGGCCGGGCGCGCCACCGGCGCCTCACCGCACCCACAACTGGCCCGCCGCACCACACTCACCGGCAGCATCAGATCGACGGGCTCCCGCTCCCGCTCCGCCCCGAGCCGCCGTACGAGCAGCTCGACCGCCTCCTCGCCGAGCTGCCGCATCGGCTGCCGCACGGTGGTGAGCGCGGGCCGCACGAGACGGCTGAGCGGAATGCCGTCGAACCCGGTGACGGCGACGTCGTCGGGCACGCGCATGCCGCGCCGCTCCAGCGCGTGGAGCGCCCCGATGGCCATCTGGTCGTTGGCGAAGAGCATCGCCTCGGGCGGCGTCGGCGCCCCGTCGGCCCGGTCGAGCAGTGCGTCGGCGGCCCGCGCCCCCTCCGCCTGCGTCATCATCTCGGCCCGCAGATCGGGCTCTTCGCGCACGGGAAGCCCGGCCGCCCGGCACGCCTCCTGATACCCGCGGAACCGCGCCTGCGCGTCCGGCGCACGCTCCTCGCCGCCGACGAAAACAAGTCGACGAAGACCGTGGTCCTCGATGAGGTGCCGGGTCAGCTCCCGCTGGCCGTCCTCGTTGGCGACCTCGATGTGGTCGAGGTGGTCGAGCTGATCGGGTTCGCGGGGCCCGGCGAGCATCACGACAGGCAGCCGCCGCGAGATGACGTCGAGGTCCTCGGTCGGCACGGTCCGCGAGAGGACGGCGAAACCGTCGACCCGCCCGGCGACCTTGGCGACCAGGCTCTCCGGGCCGCCCTTGAGTGAGGCGGCGATCAGCAGGGCGTACCCGTGCCGTCGGGAGGCGCGCTCCATGCCGCGGATGATCTGGTCGGAGTAGAGCATGAAGGCGTGGTCGTCGTCGGCGTCGGCCGCGGCGGCCTCGGTCTCGGTGTCCGGGTCCGAGTAGTCGGGGAAGCACAGGCCGAGCACTCCGGTGGAACGGCTGGCGAGTCCGCGGGCGTTGCCGCTGGGCACATAGCCGAGTTCGCGGGCCGCGGCGAGGACCCGCTCACGGGTCTTCTCGCGGACCGAGTCCGGGTTGCGGTAGACCCGCGACACCGTCGCGATGGAGACGCCCGACCGCTCGGCGACGTCGTACACCGTGGGAGTTGTGCTCACCCGATCGCCTGCTCGTTTCTCGTTCTGATCCCGTACGGAGCCGATCGCGACCGACCGGATTGAAAGCGCATTCACAGTAGGCGCGTACGGTGACCGTGAGCAAGGCCGGGTCCCCTTACGGGGGCGTCGGGAACGGGGAGGGTGCAGGTGGGCGGGGTCTGGACGGGGACGAGAGAGCGCGTGCTCGCGCTGCGCGGGGCGCCGAACTGGCGGGCGGTGTTCGGTGCGGACTTCCACGAGTACGGCCACCGTTTTGAACTCCGCCCGGTCCTGACCGAGGAGCAGGTCGCCGCCATGGAGCGGCGCCGCGGTGTGACGTTTCCCGCGGAGTACCGCAGCTTTCTGCTGGAGGTCGGGGCGGGCGGCGCGGGCCCGGACTACGGGCTGTTTCCGGTGGATCCGGTCACTCCGGTCACTCCGGTCGCTCCGGCAGCCGTAGAGCTCGTGGACGCGGCGGCCGCCCCCGCCCCGGACGCGGCCACCCCCGACGCAGCCACCCCCACCCCGAAGCCCCCGGCCGTCCCCCTCTTCCGTCCCGAGCGCACCCGTGAGTGGGAGGAACACCAGTCGGCGGAGCCCCAGCGCGCGGTGTACGGCGACACGGTCGATGACGAGGAGAGGTTCCGCCGGGACTACGCGGCCTGGGACGCGCGCGACGACGAACTCCTCGACGCCCTGACCGACGGCACCCTCTATCTGAGCGAGCAGGGCTGCGGCTACTACACGTTGATGGCGCTGACCGGCCCCGAACGCGGCACGATGTGGCACGACGCGCGCGCGGCCGCCGAGGGCGTGATCCCGGTCGAGTTCATCGGGAGCACGGGCCGGGTGACGTTCGCCCAGTGGTACGCCCACTGGCTGACGCACGCGGAACGCCGGGCGTGGGACGAGCCGACGACCTAGCGGTCACCCCTGCCCCTCGTCTGCCCCTCCGCCCCGCGCAGCGGTCCCCCTATCCCCGGCCCAGGATCAACAGCCCCGGCAGCTCCGCCGTCTTGTCGTTGTCGCCGGGGCGCAGCCCGGAGTCGGGACGGTTCTTCCAGGTCATCGTGACGAGCGGGGTGTCGCCGTCGCCGATGTGCACCTTGGAGCCCTCGTAGCGCGCGCCGGGGGCGGTCTTCTTGCGGAGGGCGGCGGCGGTGGCGGCGGCCGCCTTCTTCGATGCGGTCCGTGCGCACAGCGTCTCCGAGGACGACGTGCCGTCCTTGCCGAGGCGTCCGCCGATCGCGAGGAGCGGGACGTCCGCGTCCTCGCGCTCGGCGTAGTACGACGCCTCGTACACATCGCCCAGGCACTCGGCGACGGCCGCGTACGCCTTGTCGTCGCGAAGGGATGTGCCGGGTGCGGTGAGGCCGAGGGTGGCGTCCGCGCGGTTGGTGGCGCGGGTGGCGTCGGAGATGTCGTAAGTCCCGGGCTCGCCGGGCTTCTTGTAGCGGGTGCCTCCGTCGGTGTCCGTGGCCTTGTAGCCCTGCTTCTTCATGGCGCGCGCGACGGCGTCCGTGTCGAACCGGCCGGTGAGCAGGGTGCTGTCGCCGACCAGGACGGATGTCCGCACGTCCTTCTCGTCGAATCCCCAGTTCTTGCGGACGCTGCCGCCCGTGTAGCCGCGCTGGATGACTTCGACGATTCCGTAGCCGTCGAGGCCGCGGTAGAGCGAGGGTTCGGCGGCGACGAGCCGGCGCAGGGTCCGCACGTCGCGGTACGTCACCGCCTGGTCGGACGCCGACGCGGGGATCGCGTCGAGCGCCCGCTCAAGGCCGGTCCCGTCCTCGCCGCCCCCGTCGTCCCCGCCGGGGAGGGAACAGCCGGCCGCACTCACGCCCAGCACACCGGTGAGGAGCACGGCCAGGAAGGGGCGGCGTATACGCATGCGCGGCAGTGTGGCACAAGGGATCGGCCGAGAGGGCTCACCCGGTGAACTCCACCTCCGGATACCGTCCCGAAGGGCCGTCGAGGAGTCCGTCGTCCTTCTCCTTCAGCCATCGGTCGAAGAACGAGGCCACGTACGCCCGTTGGGCCGCGATCGCCCGGGCCGGGTCGACGGTGCCTATGTTCTTCTCGACGGTCTTGCGGTCCACCCCGGCCTGCGGCAGGAGGGCGGGCAGGTCGGTGTACGTCTGGTGCCGAGAGCCGCGCAGCGTCAGGTTCCGCTGCCAGCCGGTGCTGTGGGACAGGAACGCGCGCCAGGAGGGCTCGGTCGGGCGGTCGCTGCCCATCAGCAGGAAGGGGCGGTCCAGGCCGTGCCGGGCGACCGGCATCAGGTGGGTGCCGGTCGGCTCCGGGTTGAACTCCAGCGTGCCGTCCAGGTCGACGCCCGCGGTGACCCTGCGGTCCTCGTACATCGTCTGGGCGGCGGCGATCCCGCCCGCGGACTGGCCGAACATGCCCACGCGCCGCCGGTCGACGACCTGGGACAGGCCGTGCGGCAGTGAACCGAGGCTGTCGAGCAGGAACTTGGAGTCGGCGACGCGCACATCGGTGGTCTTCTTGAGCAGGTCCGGCACGGTGTCGTTCTTCTGCGCCTCTTCGTAAGCCTTCAGCAGTGGCCCGGCGTCCTTGACCGAGCCGTCGGGGAACTGCACCCCCGGATTCTCGTAGGTGTGGTCGATGGTCACCACCACGTAGCCGCGGCTGGCCATCTCCTCGACGAGCGCGGTGCCCCAGGTGCGCGGGTCGCCCGCACCCGCCGCGTACACGAGCACGGGGCGCCGTCCGCCCCGCGTGTCGGCGGGGGCGCCCTCGCGGGCGTGCGTCCGCGTGGCGGCGAAGTCGAGCGTGCCCTTCGGGATGTCGTGCGGCGAGGTGGCGTCCCAGCGGGCGGCGGCGCCCGGGGCCATGTAGGGCGCGCGGGAATGCCCTTCGCCGGAGCCGGGCGCCGCCGGGTACCAGACGCTGATCATCAGTTCGCGGTACGGCTGCGCGGGTACCCACGGGTCGTGCCGCGAGCGGTCGACGAGCCGGGCGGACACGGTCCCGATGCCGTGCGGCCCGGTGGGTGCGGGCAGTTGGGCCGCGACGGCTCCGGTCGCCGCTCTGGCCCCCGTCGCCCCGGTCGCCGTGCCCGCCCGCGGGGCCGCGGACGACGACACCGGAAGCAGGGCCGCCGCGAGTCCGGCGGTGGCGAGCCCGATCAATGTACGACGTGTCAAGGCCGAAGGGGTCGAAGGGGCCGAGGATGCCGAGGAGGAAGTCATGCCCCCATGCTGGTTCCGCGGGGCCCGCCGAACCATGGGGGCATGCACGAGAATTCCTCTGGGGGATTACCCCCAGGCGTGGTCGCGAGGGTCAGTTCTCCCGCCGTCGGATCTTGTTCCCCAGCCACACCAGCGGATCGTACTTGCGGTCAACGGCCCGCTCTTTCAAGGGAATCAGGGCGTTGTCCGTGATCCTGATGCCCTCGGGGCACACCTCCGTGCAGCACTTGGTGATGTTGCAGTAGCCGAGCCCGTGTTCGTCCTGGGCGGTCCGCTTGCGGTCGAGTCCGGTCTCCGCCGCCGCGTCCAGCGGATGCATGTCGAGTTCGGCGACCCGCATCAGGAAGCGCGGCCCCGCGAAGGCGCCCTTGTTCTCCTCGTGGTCGCGCACCACATGGCAGGTGTCCTGGCACAGGAAGCACTCGATGCACTTGCGGAACTCCTGCGAGCGGTCCACGTCCGTCTGCTGCATGCGGTACTCGCCGGGACCGAGGTCCTCGGGCGGCACGAAGGCCGGGACCTCGCGCGCCTTGGTGTAGTTGAAGCCGACGTCCGTCACCAGGTCCCGCACCACGGGGAAGGCCCGCAGCGGCGTCACCGTGATGACCTCGTCGGGCTCGAAGACCGACATGCGCGTCATGCACATCAGGCGGGGGCGGCCGTTGATCTCCGCGGAGCACGAACCGCACTTGCCCGCCTTGCAGTTCCAGCGCACCGCGAGGTCGGGCGCCTGGGTGGCCTGGAGCCGGTGGATGATGTCGAGCACCACCTCGCCCTCGTTGACCTCGATCTTGAAGTCCTCCAGGGCGCCGCCGCCGGTGTCCCCGCGCCAGACCTTGAATTGCGCGTCGTACGAACTCACTCGTACAGCTCCTCTTCGGCCAGGTACTTGACCAGCTCCTCCTTCTCGAAGAGGGCGAGCAGGTCGGGGCGGATGGGCTCGGTGGTCACGCGGACCAGGTCGATCTGGCCGCGCACGGGATCGGTGGCCGCCAACCCCCCGCTGGGGTCGGCGAGTTGGCAGAGCAGATTGACCCGGCGCCACTCGCGGTTCATCGTCGGATGGTCCTCGCGGGTGTGGCCGCCGCGGCTCTCCGTGCGCTCCAGGGCGGCCCGCGCCACGCACTCGCTGACGAGCAGCATGTTGCGCAGGTCGAGCGCGAGGTGCCAGCCGGGGTTGAACTGCCGGTGGCCCTCGACCCCGGCCCGCCTGGCCCGCACCCGCAGGTCGGCGAGCTTCTCCAGGGCCTGCTCCATCTCGCCCTCGCGGCGGATGATGCCGACCAGGTCGTTCATGGTCTGCTGCAGTTCCTGGTGGAGGGTGTACGGGTTCTCCGGGGTCGCCCCGTCCTCGGGCCCCTCGGCGCTGAACGGCCGCAGTGCCTCGGCGGCCGCGGTGTCGACCTGGACGTCGTCCACGACGGGCCTCGCGTCCAGGCCCGCGGCGTACCGCGCTGCGTGCAGTCCCGCGCGCCGGCCGAAGACCAGCAGGTCGGAGAGGGAGTTGCCGCCGAGCCGGTTGGAGCCGTGCATGCCGCCCGCGACCTCGCCCGCGGCGTAGAGCCCGGTCACGCGTCGCGCGGCCGCGGTGTCGGAGTCGACCGCGATGCCGCCCATCACGTAGTGACAGGTCGGCCCGACCTCCATCGCCTCCGCGGTGATGTCGACGTCGGCGAGTTCCTTGAACTGGTGGTACATGGACGGTAGTCGGCGCCTGATGACCTCGGCGGGCATGCGTGTGGACACGTCGAGGAAGACGCCGCCGTGCGGCGATCCGCGGCCCGCCTTCACCTCGGAGTTGATGGCGCGGGCGACCTCGTCGCGGGGGAGCAGCTCAGGGGGGCGGCGGTTGTGGTCCGGGTCGTCGTACCAGCGGTCGCCCTCCTCCTCCGACTGGGCGTACTTCTCCTTGAAGACGTCGGGGACGTAGTCGAACATGAACCGCTTGCCCTCGGAGTTCCTGAGGACCCCGCCGTCGCCGCGCACGGACTCGGTGACGAGGATGCCCTTCACCGACGGCGGCCAGACCATGCCGGTCGGGTGGAACTGCACGAACTCCATGTTCAGGAGCGGCGCCCCGGCGAGCAGTGCGAGCGCGTGCCCGTCACCGGTGTACTCCCATGAATTCGACGTCACCTTGAAGGACTTGCCGATGCCGCCGGTGGCGAGGACCACGCTGGGCGCTTCCAGGACGAAGAAGCGGCCGGACTCGCGGTCGTAGCAGAAGGTCCCGCTGACCCGGTCGTCCTCTTTGAGGACCCGGGTGACGGTGCACTCCTGGAAGACCTTCAACCGGGCTTCGTAGTCACCGAATTCACGGAAGTCCTCCTGCTGCAGCGCGACGATCTTCTGCTGGAGGGTGCGGATGAGTTCGAGGCCCGTGCGGTCGCCGACGTGGGCGAGGCGCGGGTACTCGTGGCCGCCGAAGTTGCGCTGGGAGATCCGCCCGTCCGGGGTGCGGTCGAAGAGGGCGCCCCAGGTCTCCAGCTCCCAGACCCGGTCGGGTGCCTCGCGCGCGTGCAGCTCGGCCATCCGCCACTGGTTGAGGAACTTGCCGCCGCGCAGGGTGTCGCGGAAGTGGACCTGCCAGTTGTCGCCGGAGTTCACATTGCCCATGGAGGCGGCGATGCCGCCCTCGGCCATCACCGTATGGGCCTTGCCGAACAGCGACTTGCAGATCACGGCCGTACGGGCACCCTGCTCACGGGCCTCGATGGCGGCCCGCAGTCCGGCACCGCCCGCCCCCACCACGACAACATCCCACTGCTGCCGCTCCACTTGAGACATCAGAACAACCTCGGATCGTCGAAGGCGCCGCTTGAGATCAGGAACACATAGAAGTCGGCGAGCGCCACGCTCACCAACGACGCCCAGGCAAGCAGCATGTGACGGGCGTTCAGTTTTCCTACCCACTGCCACATGCGGTACCGCACCGGATGCTTGGAGAAGTGCTTGAGCTTGCCGCCGATGATGTGCCGGCAGGAGTGGCAGGAGAGGGTGTACGCCCAGATCAGCACGATGTTGACGACAAAGACGAGCGTGCCGAGGCCCATGTGGCCCCACTCGTAGTGCTCGTCGCGGAAAGCGAGCACGGTGTCGTACGTGAGAATGCCCGCGACCGGCACGGCGGCGTAGAAGAAGTACCGGTGGATGTTCTGCAGCACCAGCGGGAAGCGGGTCTCACCCGAGTACTTCTTGTGCGGTTCGGCGACCGCGCAGGCCGGTGGCGAAGCCCAGAAGCCGCGGTAGTACGCCTTGCGGTAGTAGTAGCAGGTCAGCCGGAAGCCGAGCGGGAAGATCAGGATGAGCAGCGCGGGGGACAGGCCCCACCAGCCGCCGAAGATCTCCCAGTTGGGGCCCGAGCGCATCGGCTCGCAGTTCTCCGCCAGGCACGGCGAGTAGAACGGCGAGACGTAGGGCGCCTGGTAGTAGTCCGTGTTCGCGAAGGCCCGCCACGTCGAGTAGACGACGAAGGCGAGCAGCCCGGCGGCGGTCGCCGCGGGCGCCAGCCACCAGCGGTCGGTCCGCAGATGGGCAGCGGCGATCGCGGCGCGCGTGCCGTCGCGTACTCCGCCGCCGGGGGCCGTGCCGCTTTTCGGTTGGGGTTCCGTGCCGGTGGCCAACGAGGCTCCACTCCTTCGTCCTCGGTTAGGGGAGGGGCTCTGCGGTGCGTGGCTCAGGGCGGTGCGGTGCGGGGTGCGTCAGGGCGCGTGGCGGTCGCGGGCGCCCAGGCCCTCGTCGTCGGAGTCCGTCCACAGAGAGCTGTCGTACGGCGTATCGGGGATCGTCACCAGGTCGGGGGCGCGTGGCCGCTCGCGCGGGGGCGGGGCGGCCGCGCGCAGCAGGGCGACGCTCTCCCGCAGATGGTCGGTGTCCGTGCGCACCCGGCGTACGTCAACGCTGCCCGCCAGCTCGTCCCCGGCCTGCCGCTCCAGCTTGCCGACGGTGCGGACCAAGTCGTCGACGCAGCGCTGAACGGCCGTCAATTCATCGTGCAGAGCCATGACTTGCCCTCACTTCAGGTGTGCGGTGGCAACGCTCATGCGCCTGCGAGTGTCGCGCGTCACATCCCGGCTTGTGAAGAGATCTGCACCGATTGCCGGATCGCGGACCCGGAATGCGCCGGATCACGCGCCGATCGCGCCGACCGCGACCGAAAGTGTCCGCCGGTGACCGGCCTATTGGGCCGCACGAGTGGGATCTGGACGCCCGCACGTCGTGCCTCCGTCGTGCGACGTATCCCGTCGCCTTCAGTGGGGCGATAGATGTGATCAGCTCCATATACCCCCAAACGTGATCAAACCCGGCCCCGGACCTGGCAGCGTGCGGCCGGGCCGGCCCCGGACCCCGGAGGTACCAGCCATGTCCCACGACCGCGCAAGAGCCGTCGGCGTCAGATCTGTCGTGTTCCTCGCGACGGGGGTGCTGGCTCTGCCCGCCCTCGCCGGATGCAGCTCGAACGACGAGGCCGGACGGCCGACCGCGGGTCAGGACGTCGCGCCCGCGGCACGGGACCTGGTCGCCGACGGGGGCACCATGAAGTGGGCGGTCGACGCACTGCCCGAGACCCTCAACTCCTTCCAGGCGGACGCCGATTCGGGCACCTTGCGGATCGCGGGCGCGGTCCTGCCCGCGCTGTTCCGGCTGGACGCGCAGGGCAGGACGCAGCCCGACACCGACTTCCTGGAGTCGGCGAAGGTCGTCGAGCGCGAGCCCCAGCAGGTCGTCCTGTACAAGCTGAACCAGCAGGCCGTCTGGAGCGACGGCCGGGAGATCGGCGCCGACGACTTCGCCGCGCAGTGGCGGGCCCTGTCCGGCAAGGACACCGCGTACTGGACGGCGCGGAACGCGGGCTACGACCGCATCGAGAAGATCGAGCGGGGCGCGAACAACCTGGAGGTGCGGGTCACCTTCGCCAAGCCGTACGCGGACTGGCGCTCCCTCTTCTCGCCGCTGTACCCCAAGCAGGTCATGGGCACCCCCGACGGCTTCAACGACGGCGCGCGCCGCAAGCTGAAGGTGACCGCGGGACCCTTCACGCTCGCCGACATCGACCGCAAGGCCGGTGACGCCACCCTGGAGCGCAACCCGCGCTGGTGGGGCAGGCCCGCCAAGCTCGACAAGCTCGTGCTGCACGAGGTGGCGCGCGGCGAGCGGGCCGAGGCGCTCGCCGACGGCGACGTCGACCTCGCCGACATCGACCCGGCCCAGGCGGACCGCATCACGCTGGCCGCCCGCGACAAGGGCGCCCAGGGCCCGCTCACGCACGGCCCCGGATCGACGATCACCCCCGGCAGGGCACTGCGCTCCTGGGCGATCGCCAACGGCTCCGACGAGGAGGCCGCGGAGACCGAGGCGCTGGCCCGGTCCAAGACGCGCAAGGCCGTCAAGAAGTACGCGAAGGAACAGTCGGGCCTGCGCGGCTACGTCGTCCGCAAGTCCCTGGAGCCCGCCTACACCCAGCTGGCGCTCAACGGCTCCGAGGGCCCGCTCGCCGACGACCGGGTGCGCCGCGCGGTGGCCCGCGCCCTGGACCGCGAGCAGCTGGCCGAGACCGTCCTCAAGCCGCTCGGCCTGCCCGCCGAGCCGGTCGGCAGCCACCTCGCGCTCGCCGGGCAGCAGGCGTACGCCGACAACAGCGGGGCCCTCGGCGAGCAGGACACCGCCGAGGCGCGGGCGCTGCTCGCGGACGCGGGCTGGACGCCGGGCGCCCCCCTCAAGGACAAGAAGGCCAGGACCGCGGGCAGCGAGGCCGACGCACGCAAGAAGGCGCGCGACACCGATGAGGGGTCGGAGGGCTCGGAGGACGACGGGACGTACATCGTCGGCGAGGACGACGGTAAGCCCGGTGACAACGGCACCACCGTGCTCGCCCCCGCCCCCGCGGCCGCCTACCAGCGGGCCGCGCTGAACCGCCAGGCCGATGTCCTCGGCCCGCGCCGCGAGGCCGAGAAGGAGCAGAAGAAGGACCCGGGCGGCCACGCCAAGCAGCACGCCGACAAGCAGTCCGCCGCCCAGTCCAACGCGGGCTCCAAGGACCAGGCCAAGGGCGGCGCCCCCGGCGCGTACGCCCCCAGGGGCACCGCGGCACCGGCCGCGGTGGGCGGCCCGCTCGCCAAGGACGGCAAGTCGCTCACGCTCCGTTTCGTGCTCCCCTCCGGCGAGGGCTCGGAGCCGCTGCGCGCGGTGGCCGACCGGATCACGCGCATGCTGGAGCGGATCGGCGTGCGCACCGAGGTCTCCAAGGTCGCCGACGACAGCTACTTCAAGGACCACATCGCGTCGGGACAGTACGACCTGGCCCTCTACTCCTGGCCCGCCTCGGCCTTCCCGGCCACCGACGCCCGCCCGATCTTCGCCAAGCCCGTCCCGGCCGCGGACGGCTCGCTGAACGTCGAGCAGAACTACACGCGCGTCGGCACCGACCACATCGACCAGCTCTTCGACCAGGCGGTCGGCGAGCTCGACGAGGACACGACCCGCTCCCTGGTCAAGAAGGCCGACGCCCGGATCTGGGCCGAGGCGGGCTCCATCCCGCTCTACCAGCGCCCCCAGCTGGTGGCGGCGAGGCCGAACCTGGCGAACGCGGGGGCCTTCGGCTTCCAGTCCCCGGAGTACGAGGACATCGGCTTCCTGAAGCCGGGCGCGAAGCCGTCGGCGAAGCCCTCGGAAAAGTGACGTACACCGAGTCTTCACGCATCTGACGCTCAGATTCCGCTCAACTCACTTGCCCGCCGGACACCCCGGCGGGCAAGGTCGTGCCTACCCATTGACCTGCGGATTCCCCCCTCACCCCGGTTGCGGCTCAAGCCCCCTCGCCGCTGCTCCGAAGACCCCGCGGAGGCCGCCTCCGTCCGGGCCACGTAGACTGGGGTAAGGCCGTGGCGTGTTCTGCCCGGCAGGGCACGCGTACCGGACCGTACGCGCCGCCGTCCACTCTTCCCGGGAGAAGCGCAGCTCGTATGCCCACGCGCCACGACATTCGTAACGTCGCCATCGTCGCCCACGTCGACCACGGCAAGACGACCATCGTCGATGCCATGCTCAAGCAGGCCGGCGCCTTCGCCGCGCACGCCGCGGAGTCGCTCGACGACCGCATGATGGACTCGAACGACCTGGAGCGTGAGAAGGGCATCACGATCCTGGCCAAGAACACGGCCGTCAAGTACCACCCCAAGGACGGTGGTGACCCGATCACCATCAACATCATCGACACCCCCGGCCACGCCGACTTCGGCGGCGAGGTCGAGCGCGGTCTGTCGATGGTGGACGCGGTCGTCCTCCTCGTCGACGCCTCCGAGGGTCCGCTGCCGCAGACCCGCTTCGTGCTCCGCAAGGCCCTCCAGGCCCGGATGCCGGTCATCCTGTGCATCAACAAGACGGACCGCCCGGACTCCCGGATCGACGAGGTCGTCAACGAGACGTACGACCTCTTCCTCGACCTGGACGCCGACGAGGACCAGATCGAGTTCCCGATCGTCTACGCCTGCGGCCGTGACGGCATCGCCTCGCTGACCAAGCCGGAGGACGGCACCGTCCCCGCCGACAGCGAGAACCTGGAGCCGTTCTTCTCCACGATCCTGGAGCACGTCCCCGCTCCGGAGTACGACGAGGAGGCCCCCCTCCAGGCCCACGTCACCAACCTGGACGCCGACAACTTCCTCGGCCGTATCGCGCTCTGCCGCGTCGAGCAGGGCGAGCTGCGCAAGGGCCAGACCGTCACGTGGATCAAGCGCGACGGCTCGCAGCAGAACGTCCGCATCACCGAGCTGATGATGACCGAGGCGCTCACCCGCAAGCCGGCCGAGAAGGCGGGCCCCGGTGACATCTGCGCCATCGCCGGTATCGCGGACATCATGATCGGCGAGACCCTGGCCGACCCCGAGAACCCGATCGCGCTGCCGCTGATCACGGTCGACGAGCCGGCGATCTCCATGACCATCGGCACCAACACCTCGCCGTTGGTCGGCAAGGGCGGCAAGGGCCACAAGGTCACCGCCCGCCAGGTGAAGGACCGCCTGGACAAGGAGCTGATCGGTAACGTCTCGCTCCGCGTCCTCGACACCGAGCGTCCCGACGCCTGGGAGGTCCAGGGCCGTGGTGAGCTCGCGCTCGCGATCCTCGTCGAGACCATGCGCCGGGAAGGCTTCGAGCTGACCGTCGGCAAGCCCGAGGTGGTCACCAAGCAGGTCGACGGCAAGACGTTCGAGCCCATCGAGCGCATGACGATCGACTCGCCGGAGGAGCACCTCGGCGCCATCACGCAGCTGATGGCGACCCGCAAGGGCCGCATGGAGACCATGACGAACCACGGTTCGGGCTGGATCCGCATGGAGTGGATCGTTCCGTCCCGCGGTCTCATCGGCTTCCGCACGGAGTTCCTGACCCAGACCCGCGGCACCGGCATCGCGCACTCCATCTTCGAGGGCCACGAGCCGTGGTTCGGCGAGCTGAAGACGCGCAACAACGGTTCGCTCGTCGCCGACCGCTCCGGCACGGTCACGCCGTTCGCGATGATCAACCTCCAGGAGCGCGGTGTCATCTTCACCGAGGCCGGCACCGAGGTGTACGAGGGCATGATCATCGGTGAGAACTCGCGCTCCGACGACATGGACGTGAACATCACCAAGGAGAAGAAGCTCACCAACATGCGTGCGGCTTCCGCGGACTCCACGGAGAACGTCGTGCCGCCGCGCAAGCTCTCGCTCGAGCAGTCCCTGGAGTTCTGCCGCGACGACGAGTGCATCGAGGTGACCCCGGAGACCGTGCGTATCCGCAAGGTCGTCCTCGACCAGAAGGAGCGCGGCCGCGCCGCGTCGCGCGCCAAGCACAACTGACGCCCGCGCACCGCCGGTTGGTAAACATCCGGCGGTGCGTTCGGCACGTATGAGGCCGGTTTCCGCCGCCCCTTCGGGGAGTTGGGCGGAAGCCGGCCTCTTGCGTTTGCCCTGACGGTACGGTGTGGCCACTGTCGCGTGAAGACGTCCGCGGCAACCCTTTTTCGGCTGCGGAACGTCCGATATACGGACGTCACTGACCGTTAGATGTGTAACACGTCCGTTTCGCAACCATCTATCTCGGATCGGTTTGTCCGGATTTTGGAAGTTGTACGTGCCAGGTGTGATTGAACCGAGACCAAAAGGGTGTGGTCGGGCGGTACCTCATGGCTAATAGTTGACCGCGTATAGCTCGGGTCAATGGGTCACGCGCTGTGGGGAGCGCCGACTCACGAGCACACTGGGGTACTGGATCTTCGCCGTCAGGGGTGTCGGCGCGATTTCGTACCCCCTCTTGTAGTGGACAAGTGGACTCATGAGGAGGAACCCCATGCGTGGTGCCAAGAGCGCCAAGTGGGTCGCGATAGCCGGTGTTGTGGCGCTGACCGCCACCGCTTGTGGCGGCGGCAGCGACAGCAGCGACGATGCCAATCGCAAGGTCGACCCCAAGGGGATCGTCAGCTACGCCAACGGTGAGCCGCAGAACGCTCTGCAGCCGTCCAACACCATGGAGGCGTACGGCAGCGTCGTCATCGACGCGCTCTTCACGGGCCTGGTGTACTACGACAAGCAGGGCAACATCACCTACGAGAACGCCGAGTCGGTCAAGCCCGACAAGGCGAACAAGGTGTGGACCGTCAAGCTGAAGCCGGGCTGGAAGTTCCACAACGGCGAGGCCGTCACCGCCAAGTCGTACGTCGACGCCTGGAACTGGGCGGCCGACCCGGCCAACGGCCAGCAGAACAGCTCCTGGTACCGCGACATCGTCGGCTACGACGACGTGCACCCGGAGAAGGGCAAGGCCAAGAAGAAGGAAATGTCCGGCCTCAAGGTCGTCGACGACAACACCTTCACCATCACGCTGAACTCCGGCATCCCGTACTACGCGTACAAGCTGGTCTACAAGCCCTTCTTCCCGCTGCCCTCGGCCGCCCTGAAGGACCCGAAGAAGTACGGCGAGGCGCCGGTCGGCAACGGCCCCTACAAGTTCAAGAGCTGGGACCACAAGAAGTCGATCAAGGTCGACGCGTGGGCCGGTTACAAGGGCGAGGACAAGCCCAAGAACGGTGGCATCGACTTCAAGGCGTACACGACGCCGCAGGCCGCGTACAACGACCTGCGCTCGGACAACGTCGACACGATGCCGCTGATCCCGGACAGCGAACTCGCCAACTTCAAGCAGGACTTCGGCGACCGCGCCATCGAGCAGGACTTCTCGGCGATCAACACGGTCAACCCGGCCTTCTACAGCAAGACGTTCAAGGACATGGACGTCAAGGTCATCCAGGGTCTGTCCATGGCGATCGACCGCGACACCATCGCGAAGACCACCTTCGCCGGTACGCGCGAGTCCGCCACCGGCTGGGTCGCCAAGGGCGTCAAGGGCTACAAGGCCGGCGCCTGTGGCGAGTACTGCAAGTTCAACCCGAAGAAGGCCAAGCAGTTCGTCAAGGACGGCGGCGGCGTTCCGGGCAACAAGATCTCCATCCAGTACAACGCCGACCAGCCGCACAAGGGCTGGGTCACGGCGGTGTGCAACAGCATCACCAAGTCGACCGGCGTCCAGTGCGTCGGCGACCCGAAGACCGACTTCCAGGCCGACACCGAGGTGCGGGACAAGAAGGAAGTCAAGGCGATGTACCGGTCGGGCTGGGTGCTCGACTACCCGTTCAACGGCAACTTCCTCGCCGACCTCTACGGGACCGGCGTCGACGGCAACAAGGGCGGCTTCTCGGACCCGAAGTTCGACGAGCTGACCAAGAAGGCCGACCAGGCCAAGACCATCGACGAGTCCGCGGAGCTGTACCAGAAGGCTGAGAAGCAGCTGGTCAACTCGTTCCCGGGCATCCCGCTCTGGTACAACAAGACGCTCTCCGCCCACTCGAAGAACGTGAAGAACGTGGTGTTCGACCAGGCCGGTGACCCCGTCCTGTCCGACATCGAGGTCTTCAAGAAGTAGTCGACGGAAGTCCGCCCGAGAAGCGACGCCCGGTGACCCCGGGCGTCGCTTCGGGCGACTCCGGATTTGGACGGAGGCACCAATGGGGCGCTACGTCGCACGGCGACTGCTCCAGATGATCCCGGTCTTCATCGGGACAACACTGTTGATCTTCATCATGGTCAACGTGCTCCCCGGCGACCCGGTACGGGCGCTGTGGGGAGACAAGCCGCCGGACCCCACGCAGGTGGCGCAGATCCGGCACGACCGCGGTCTGGATCTGCCGCTCTGGCAGCAGTATCTGCATTACATGGGCGGCCTGCTGCAAGGGGACTTCGGCAAGACCATCGCCGGCAACCGGCCGGTGCTCGACGAGATCACCCAGGCGTTCCCGGTCTCGATGAGACTGGCCTCGATGGCCTGGACGTTCGAGCTCATCGTCGGCATCACCCTCGGTGTCCTCGCGGGCATCCGGCGCGGGCGTCTCGTCGACAACACGGTCACGCTCTTCACGCTCCTGGTGATCTCTGTCCCGATCTTCGTGGTCGGCCTGCTCTGCCAGCTGTTCTTCGGCAACGAGCTGGGCTGGATCACACCCACGGTCCAGGACTCCGAGAACATGGGCCAGTTGCTCGTGCCCGCCCTGGTGCTCGGCATGGTCGGTCTCGCCTACGTGGCGCGCCTGACCCGTACGTCCATCGCGGAGAACCGCCAGGCCGACTACATGCGCACCGCGGTCGCCAAGGGACTGCCGCGCCAGCGCATCGTCACCCGGCACCTGCTGCGCAACTCGCTGATCCCCGTGGTCACTTACCTCGGCACCGACGTCGGCACCCTGATGGGTGGCGCGGTCATCACCGAGGGCATCTTCAACGTGACGGGCGTCGGCAACCTGCTCTTCCAGGCGCTGGCCCGCCGTGAGGGCGCGGTCATCGTCGGCGTCGTCACCGTCCTGGTGCTCGTGTACCTCGCAGCCAGCCTGATCGTCGACCTGCTTTACGCGGTCCTGGACCCGAGGATCCGTTATGCCTGACCTCACCAAGACCTCCACCACCGACGAGACAGCCGCGGCGAAGGACGAAGTCGTGGCGGGCAGCGCGGTCTCCGCCCCCGCCTCGACGGGCAAGCCGCGCAGCCTCTGGGGCGACGCCTGGCGCGAACTGCGGCGCAACCCGCTCTTCGTGATCTCCGCGTTCCTGATCCTGGTCCTGCTGCTCGTCGCGGCCTTCCCCGGCATGTTCACCGGTACGAACCCGGAGACCGGCGACCAGGTCAACCACTTCCTGGGCAAGCCCAACCTCGGGCACTTCTTCCAGGCGGACTGGTTCGGCTACGACAGGACGGGCCGCAGCATCTACGCACGCGTCGTGCACGGTGCGCGCAACTCCATCCTCGTCGGCGTCGGCGTGACGCTGCTCGTCACCCTCTTCGGCGGCCTGTGCGGCATGCTCGCCGGCTACTTCGGCGGCTTCTGGGACAGCCTGATCTCGCGTCTCATCGACGTGTTCTTCGGCATCCCGTTCCTGCTCGGCGCGATGGTCGTCCTGAACGCCTTCACCGACCGCACCGTCTGGGTCGTGATGGGCGCGCTCGCCTTCCTCGGCTGGACGCAGATCGCGCGGGTGATGCGCGGCGCGGTGATCACCACCAAACACGCCGACTATGTGGTGGCGGCGCGTGCGCTCGGCGCGGGGACGAAGCGGATCCTCTTCCGCCACATCCTGCCGAACGCGCTGGCTCCGGTGATCGTCGTGGCGACCATCTCGCTCGGTACGTACATCGTCGCCGAGTCGACGCTGTCCTACCTGGGCCTCGGTCTCGGCGACGGCGCCATCTCGTGGGGCGGCGACATCTCGGACGCGACGCAGGACATCCGGAACAACCCGCACACGCTGTTCTTCCCGGCAGGAATGCTGAGCATCACGGTGTTGGCGTTCATCATGATGGGTGACGCCGTACGCGAAGCCCTCGACCCGAAGCTGCGCTGAGGGAGGCGTACGTGACCAGCATCGACATCAAGGAAAACTCGATCCCCGCCCCCCGCTCGGGCGAGGAGAAGAGCGGCCGCCTCCTGGACGTGAAGGACCTGCACGTCGAGTTCCACACCCGGGACGGCGTGGTCAAGGCCGTCAACGGCGTCAACTACAGCGTGGACGCGGGCGAGACGCTCGCCGTGCTCGGTGAGTCGGGCTCCGGCAAGTCCGTGACCGCCCAGGCCATCATGGGCATCCTCGACATGCCGCCCGGAAAGATCCCGCAGGGCGAGATCCTCTTCCGCGGCCAGGACATGCTGAAGATGTCCAACGAGGAGCGCAGGAAGATCCGCGGCCGCAAGATCGCGATGATCTTCCAGGACGCGCTCTCGTCCCTCAACCCCGTGCTCTCGGTGGGCTATCAGCTCGGCGAGATGTTCCGGGTGCACGAGGGGATGAGCCGCAAGCAGGCCAAGGCCAAGGCCATCGAGCTGATGGACAAGGTCAAGATCCCGGCCGCCAAGGAGCGGGTGAACGACTACCCGCACCAGTTCTCCGGCGGTATGCGCCAGCGCATCATGATCGCGATGGCGCTCGCCCTGGAGCCGGACCTGATCATCGCGGACGAGCCCACCACGGCGCTCGACGTGACGGTCCAGGCCCAGGTCATGGATCTGCTCGCGGAGCTCCAGCGCGAGTACAACATGGGCCTGATCCTGATCACCCACGACCTCGGCGTCGTCGCCGACGTCGCGGACAAGATCGCGGTCATGTACGCGGGCCGGATCGTCGAGACGGCGCCGGTGCACGAGCTCTACAAGCGCCCGGCACACCCGTACACCCGGGGTCTGCTCGACTCGATCCCGCGCCTTGACCAGAAGGGCCAGGAGCTCTACGCGATCAAGGGCCTGCCGCCCAACCTGCTCAAGATCCCCGGCGGTTGTGCGTTCAACCCGCGCTGCCCCAAGGCGCAGGACATCTGCCGCACGGAGATCCCGGCCCTGGTGCCGGTCACCGAGCAGGACGGCGCGGAGCTGGCCGGCCGCGGCAGCGCGTGCCACTTCTGGAAGGAGACGATCCATGGCTGAGCCGCTCAAGAAGACGGAAGAGCCCGCCGACGCCACCCCGAACGTCTCCGACGTGGAAACGGTCGACGCGGCCACCGCCGAGGAGGCCGTCGCGGCCATCGAGGCACCGGCCGAGCGCGGCGAACCGATCCTCCAGGTCCGCAACCTGGTGAAGCACTTCCCGCTGACCCAAGGCATCCTGATCAAGAAGCAGGTCGGCGCGGTCAAGGCGGTCGACGGCATCTCGTTCGACCTGTACCAGGGCGAGACGCTCGGCATCGTGGGCGAGTCCGGCTGTGGCAAGTCCACGGTCGCCAAGCTCCTGATGACGCTGGAGCGGGCCACGGCCGGTGAGGTCTTCTACAAGGGCCAGGACATCACCAAGCTGTCCGGGCGTGCGCTGAAGGCGGTCCGGCGCAACATCCAGATGGTGTTCCAGGACCCGTACACCTCGCTGAACCCCCGTATGACGGTGGGCGACATCATCGGGGAGCCGTACGAGATCCACCCCGAGGTCGCCCCGAAGGGGTCGCGCCGCCAGAAGGTGCAGGAACTCCTGGACGTGGTGGGCCTCAACCCCGAGTACATCAACCGCTACCCGCACCAGTTCTCGGGCGGCCAGCGCCAGCGCATCGGCATCGCGCGCGGTCTGGCCCTCAACCCCGAGATCATCATCTGCGACGAGCCGGTCTCGGCCCTGGACGTCTCCGTCCAGGCCCAGGTCATCAACCTGATGGCGAAGCTCCAGGACGAGTTCAACCTCTCCTACCTCTTCATCGCGCACGACCTGTCGATCGTCCGGCACATCTCGGACCGCGTGGGCGTGATGTACCTCGGCAAGATGGCGGAGATCGGCTCGGACGAGCAGATCTACGACCACCCGACGCACCCCTACACGCAGGCGCTGCTCTCCGCGGTGCCGGTGCCCGACCCGGAGGCCCGCGAAGGCCGCGAGCGCATCATCCTCACCGGTGACGTCCCCTCGCCCGCCAACCCGCCCTCCGGCTGCCGCTTCCGCACCCGCTGCTGGAAGGCGCAGGACAAGTGCGCGAAGGAGATCCCGCTGCTCGCGATCCCCGAGCGCTTCAAGGGCAAGGACACCCCCGCGGCCCACGAATCGG
Organism: Streptomyces sp. NPDC059002; assembly: GCF_042740435.1. NCBI lineage: Bacteria > Bacillati > Actinomycetota > Actinomycetes > Kitasatosporales > Streptomycetaceae > Streptomyces > Streptomyces sp. NPDC059002. The sequence continues at coordinate 56,906 of NZ_JBHYJI010000003.1, forward strand.
CGTGCCACTTCGCCGAGGAGAAGGCGGTACTGGTCGGCTGAGCGCCGCTCGGCCGTACACGACGGGGAGTACCCGGGACCGAGGTCCCGGGTACTCCCCGTCTTTTTTCTTGTGCAGGACGTCTCCGACCCGGCGCAGGGAACCCCCCTGTGAAGGTGCCGGGAATTCGCCTGTAACAACTTCCGCCCGCCCAGCGTGTATCAGTCAGAAGCGGCGGGCGGACGAGCGCGTCGGGTGAGGGAGGGACGGGGGACGATGGCGACGCGGGTCGGAGAGACGGAGCAGGGGCAGGGCGCCGAGTTCGATGCGTTCTATGCCGCCACGGCCAAGCGCCTGGTCGCCACGGTCTATGCGATGACCGGCGATCTGGCGGAGGCGGAGGACGCGGTGCAGGAGGCGTACGTACGGGCGTGGCAGCGGTGGGACCGGCTCACGCGGGAGGGCGATCCGCTGCCGTGGGTGCGGACGGTGGCGTCGCGGCTCGCCATCAGCACCTGGCGGCGGACCAGGAACCGGCTGCGCGCCCACTTCAGACACGGCCCGGGGAGTGACGTACCCGAACTCTCCGCGGACCGCGTCGCCTTGGTGGAGGCGCTGCGCGAACTCCCGCTCCAGCAGCGGCAGGTGGTGGTCCTGCACCATCTCCTCGACCTCCCCGTGGAGCAGGTGGCACAGGAGACCGGCGCCTCCAACGGCGCCGTACGCACCCGGCTGAGCCGGGCCCGCAAGGTATTGGGGGAGCGCCTCGCCGACACGGCGGCGTTCAGCACGGAGGGGGCGGCGAGCCATGGCTGAGCTCAAGGGGCGGACCGAGGTCGAGGAACTCCTCGACGACGTCAGGCTGCGACTGCCGGACGGCGCGGAGCTGCGGGCCAGGGGCGGCAGGCGGCGGGCCCGGCGCCGGATCGCGGTGGCCACGGCGGCGGTCGCGGTCGTGGCGGGCGCGGTGCTCTGGGCGGTCGTGCCCGGGGGCGGCGACGGCGGCAGGGACGTGCGTCCGGCGGACCGTCCGGGAGAGCCGGGCAAGTACGAGATGGGCGACACCGAGTACCGGAAGGACGGCGTGGTGCACCTGCTGCGCGCAAAGGAGCTTCCGCTGTACGGGAAGTGGCACTGGCAGGAGGGGGACTACGGCGGCGACACGGACGTGAGCATCATGAAGATCGGGATCAATGACGTCGGCTGTGCGCCGCTCGGCTCGGGCGATACGCCGGGACACGGCCGCTACACCCAGACCTACCGGGGCGACAACAACGCCGCAGCCCGGCACCGCTACGCGGAGTTCGCCCGGGCCGCCGACGCCGACGCAGTGGTCCAGCACCTGCGCAACGTCCTCAGCAACTGCGGAATGAAAGAGAGAGGGAAGGGCGCGGACACGTACTTCACGGGGTCGGGCACGGGCCCGAGGTCCCACCTGCGCGTGTATCTGGCGCACGGCCAGAAGTGGGTCTCGGTGGTGGAGACGGTGGACGACTTCGACCGGTCCTTGAGCCGCCGTGAGCCGTCCTGAGCCGGGGGGAACCGCACAGAAGGCCCGCGCCGCCCTGAGGCGCGCGGGCCTTCCGCGTGTCCCGGCTCCGGGCGCCGCGCCCAGCTCGGGTCAAGGGGGAGGGGCGGGGCCGGGGCCGGGCGGCTGTGCCGGGCTACAGCGACTTGCGGGCCGCGGGGATCGCCAACTCCGTGGCTGCCTCGGGGAAGTGGCAGGCCGTCAGATGCCCGTCCCCGTTCCCCTCGATCCGCACCAGCGGCGGCGCGTCCGTCGCGCACTTGTCCTGTGCCTTCCAGCAGCGGGTGCGGAAGCGGCAGCCGGAGGGCGGGTTGACCGGCGAGGGCACGTCGCCGGTCAGCAGGATGCGTTCGCGGCGCGGGACGTCGTCCGCCGTCGCCTCGGGCACGGCGGACAGGAGTGCCTTGGTGTACGGGTGGCGCGGGTTGCCGTAGAGGTCGGCGCGGTCGGCGATCTCCACGATGCGGCCGAGGTACATCACGGCGACGCGCTGCGAGAAGTGGCGTACGACGGCGAGGTCGTGGGCGATGAAGAGGAACGCGATGCCCAGGTCCTTCTGGAGCTGCTGCAGCAGGTTCACCACCTGCGCCTGGATCGAGACGTCCAACGCCGACACCGGCTCGTCCGCCACGATCAGCTTGGGCTCCAACGCCAGCGCCCTCGCCACGCCGATACGCTGCCTCTGCCCGCCCGAGAACTCGTGCGGGAAGCGGTTGTAGTGCTCGGGGTTGAGGCCGACGGTCTCCAGGAGTTCACGGACGCGTGCCTCACGGCCGCCCGCCGGGTTGATGTCGTTGACCTCCATCGGACCCGAGATGATCTTGCCGACCGTCTGCCGCGGGTTCAGCGAGGCGTACGGGTCCTGGAAGATCATCTGGATCTCCGAGCGGACCGGCGCCAGCTGCTTGCGGGTGGCGTGCGCGATGTCCTGCCCGCGGTAGGAGATCGTCCCCTCGGTCGGCTCCAGGAGGCGGGTGATCAGCCGTCCCGTCGTCGACTTGCCGCAGCCGGACTCGCCGACCAGGCCGAGGCTCTCGCCCTCGGCGACGGTGAAGTCCAGGCCGTCCACGGCCTGTACGGCGCCGATCCTGCGCCGGAACGGGAAGCCGCCCATCACCGGGAAGTGCTTGGTGAGGCCCGAGACGTCCAGGAGAGGAGGGGGCGTGGTGCTGCTCATCGTCGTGAAATCCCGTCTCTTGTCCGTCAGTCGGTCCGCGAGCCCGCGAAGTCCGCGAAGAATTCGGCCCGTTGCTCCGCCGTGAGATGGCAGGCCGCGCCGCGGCCCTCGGTCAGCTCCAGGAGCGGCTGTTCGCCCGCGCAGCGCCCGCCGCCGACCTGCTCGGTGAACGCGCACCGGGGGTGGAAGCGGCAGCCGGACGGGGGATTGAGCAGGCTCGGCGGTGTGCCGGGGATCGGCGAGAGCGGCACGTCCACGGGCCCCTCCAGCGACGGCATGGAGCCCAGCAGGCCCCAGGTGTAGGGGTGCTGCGGCGCCCGCAGGACCTCCTTCTTGGTGCCGCGCTCCACGCACCGGCCGCCGTACATCACCAGGACGTCGTCCGCGATGTCGGCGATGACGCCGAGGTCGTGCGTGATGAAGATGATCGACGTGCCGAACTCCTGCTGCAGGTCCTTGAGCAGATCCATGATCTGCGCCTGGACCGTCACGTCGAGTGCCGTCGTCGGCTCGTCGGCGATCAGCAGCGACGGGTCGCAGACCAGCGCCATCGCGATCATCGCGCGCTGCCGCATGCCGCCGGAGAACTGGTGCGGATAGTCGTCCACGCGCAGGTCGGGCTGCGGGATGCCGACCTTCGTCAGCATCTCGACCGACCGGTCCCGCGCCTCCTTCTTGGAGGCGCCGGTGTGCTTGCGGAACGTCTCGCCGATCTGCCGGCCGATGGTGTGGTACGGCGAGAGCGAGGCGAGCGCGTCCTGGAAGATCATCGCCATCTTGTTGCCGCGCAGCTTCTCCAGCTCCCGCTCGGTGGCGGTGAGGAGTTCCTGCCCGTCGAGCAGGATCTCGCCGTCGATGGCGGTGCTGTCCTTGTGGTGCAGGCCCAGGATGGCGAGGTTGGTCACGGACTTGCCGGATCCGGACTCGCCCACGATGCCGAGGGTCCTGCCCTTCTCCAGGTCGAAGTCGAGGCCGTCCACGGCCTTGACCATGCCGTCCTCGGTGGAGAAGTGGACGCGCAGGTCCCGTACGGACAGGAAGGGGGTGCTCATCAGATCTCTCTCCCTGAGCCCTAGGACAGCCGCACGCGCGGGTCGATCAGCGCATACAGGGCGTCGACGATGATGTTGAAGACGACGATCGCGGCGGCGGCCACGAGGACCACGCCGAGCAGCAGCGGCAGATCGCTGGTGTCGACCGCCTTGACGGAGAGTTCGCCGATGCCGTGCAGGGCGAACGTCTTCTCGGTGATGATCGCGCCGCCGAGCAGTACGCCGAGGTCGAGGCCGAAGATCGTGACGATCGGGCCCATGGCGCCGCGCCAGGCGAAGCGGAAGAAGACGGTGCGGCGCGAGAGCCCCTTGGCCCGGGCCGTGCGGACGTAGTCCTCGCTCATCGACTCGACCAGCTGGGAGCGCGCCATGCGGGTGTAGTTCGCCGTGAAGATGAGCGCGAGGACCAGCCAGGGGATCAGCAGTCCGGAGAACCACTTGGCGGGGTTCTCGGAGATCGGTGTGTACGAGGGCCGGTCGAGCAGATGCATCTGGTCGGTGAGGAGGTACACGGCGAAGACGCCGACGACGTAGATCTGCATGGACGAGGCGATCAGCGAGGCCGAGGAGGCGACCTTGTCGAGGGCCTTGCCCTGCTTGACGGCGGCCAGCATGCCGGTGCCCACACCGAAGACGACGAACACGACCGCGGCACCGAGTGACAGCGAGACGGTGGTCGGGAAGCGGTCGAGGATGGTGGCGAGCACGGGCTCGCGGTTGCGGAACGAGTAGCCGAGGCAGGGCGCGTCGCAGAAGCCGTAGGTGTCGTAGTCGCGGCCCACGAACAGGCCCTCGAACCAGTGCCAGTACTGCACGGGCACCGGGTCGGCGATCCCCAGGTTCTGCTTCACAAGGGCCAGCGTCTCCGGCGGGCAGACCTTGCCGCAGGCCAGACGCGCGGGGTCGCGCGGGGCGGTGTAGAAGAGGAGGAAGACGATGGCGCTGATGATCAGCAGGATCACCGCGCCGCCGATGATGCGGCGAATGAGGAAGCGGAGCATGGCAGTTGGGATTCCTGACGGGGATGCCGTTGAGGACGTGGTGTCCGGTACGGGCTCCCGCGCGGGGAGCCCGTACCGGGGGCCGGTCGTCAGGCCTTGACGTACACCTTGGAGAGCAGCGTGGCCGCGAACTGCGGGTCGTGGATGGCGCCGCCGACCTTGGAGCCGTGCAGGTACCAGCGGCGCTGGTAGGTCTCCGGGATGATCGGCACGACCTCCTTCATGATCCGCTTGTCGAGCGCGGCCCAGGCCTTGCCGGCCTCCTTCGGGTCCGGGATGACGGCGTTCTTCTTGATGGCCTCGTTGATCCAGGGGACGTCGCACTGCGAGACGTTGTTCTGGCCGTCACCGATGGCCTCGCCGTCGAGCATCGGCTGGATCATCGTGTAGGCGGTCGGCCAGTCCGGTGACCAGCCGAACCACATCACGTCGAACTTGTTGTCCAGGCGCTGTGCCTGGTCGTAGAAGTCCGTCGAGTTGAGCGGCTTGATGACCGGCTCGAAGCCCGCGGCCTTCAGGTTCTTCTCGATGACGATCTTGGTCTTGTCGTACGTGGGGCGCCGTGGGAAGGCGTACACGATCTTCGTGCCGAGCTTGCCCGCCTTCTTCAGGATCTCGCGCGCCCGCTTCACGTCGCCCTGCGGCTTGTCGAGCTTGCCGTACAGGTCGAACTTCTCGCGGCCGATGATGTCGGGGCTGAGGATCGTCGTCGCGTAGTCGCCCGCGCTGGTGCCGCCGTAGATCTTGCGGCTCTGCTCGAGCGGCCAGGCGATGAGGAGGGCCTTGCGGACCTCGACGTCGGTGACGCGCTTCATGTTGATGGCGAAGTAGTAGGTGCCCGTCGACAGGCCGTTGAAGCTGCGCTTCTTGATGTCGGGGGTGGTGAGCACCTTCTGCATGCGCTCGGCGGGGATGGGCTCGTAGATGGCGACCATCTGCTGGTCGGTGCCCTGGTCCGCGATGAAGCGGTCGTTGGACTCCAGGCCCGTGGGGCCGAACTCGAACTCGAAGGTGTCCGGGTAGCCGTTGCGGATCGGGTCGGTCGCCGGGTCCCAGTTCTTGTTGCGGGTCAGCGTCATCGACTTGTCGATGGAGCGGCTCTTGAGGATGTACGGGCCGCAGGAGAAGGGCGCCTTGTCGTACTTCTCCTTGGTGTCGTGCTTGACCGGGGTGGCGGCGTACGTGGTCATCGCCAGCGTGAAGTTGAAGTCCGGGCGGGACTCCTGCAGCTTGAACGTGATCGTCTTCTTCTTCTTGTCGATGACGATCGAGTCCAGGTGCTTGCCCTTGTACGGACCCTCGTACGCGTCACGCCACTTGGCGCCCTTGCCGGTCAGCGCCTGCTGGGCGTAGATGGCGCCCTCGGTGATGAACGGGGCCCAGCCGCGCTCGAAGCCGTGCCGGACGTCGTCGACCGTCAGCTCGCTGCCGTCCTGCCACTTCAGACCGTCCTTCAGCGTGAAGGTCCAGGTCTTGTTGTCGTCGGAGGCCTTGCCGGTGTCGGTGGCGAGGTCGCCGACGAGGGTCTGACGGCCCTCCATGTCGGTCTTGTAGCCGGTGAGGGAGCGCGCGAAGAGCATGGCGATGGAGGAGTTGTACGCGAAGTAGATGCGCTGCGGGTCCATGTGCGACACATCGTCCTCGGCGACGCCGTAGATCGTGCCGCCCTTCTTCGAGCCGGGGACCTCCGGGGCGGGGCCCTTGGAGTCCTCCGCGGTGCCGATCTTGACGGAGGCGCCCGTGTACTCGGTGGCCCCGCCGTGCGCTCCGCCCTTGTCGCCGCCCGAGTCGCCGCTGCTGCACGCGGAGAGGACGAGCGATCCGCCCGCCGCCACCGATGAGGCGATGAGGAGGTTTCTGCGGGAGATTGCCATGTTGCTACCAACCCTGTGTGTGAAGGAGAAAGAGCGGTGTAGCTCGACCGGGCCGGCCCCGTCGCACATGCCGGTCGTGGGGGAGTGTCAGCGCTTGGTCTTCGGATCGAGCGCGTCGCGCACCGAGTCGCCGAGGAGATTGAAGGCGACCACGAAGATCACCATGGCGAGTCCGGGGAACACCATGAAGGTGATGTCGTCCTGGTAGTACTTCGAGCCGTTCTGGATCATCACGCCCCAGTCCGGCGTGGGTTCTTCGAGCCCCACACCGAGGAAGGCGAGCCCGGCCTCGGCGGTGACGAACAGCGGCAGCGCGAGAGTCGCCTGAATCAGGATCGGCGTCCACAGGTTGGGCAGCAGCTCTTTGAAGATGATGCGTGCCGGAGACGCACCCGTGACCTTCGCCGCCTCCACGAACTCCCGCTCGCGCAGGGCGAGTACCTCGCCCCTCAGCAGTCGCGCGATGGGTGCCCAGCCGAACGCGGTCATCACCGTGATGAGGCTGGTGACGATCAGCCACATCGGCGTCTTGTCCTCGGGGCTGACGAGGATCGAGATCATCACCGGGAAGAAGGCGATGTAGAAGAGCGTCGAGGGGAAGGCGAGCAGGATGTCGATGACCCGGCCGATGAGGTAGTCGGTCTTGCCGCCGATGTATCCGGCGGTGATGCCGATGACGATGCCGAACAGTGTCACCAGGAGCGTCGTCGCGGCCGCGATCAGCAGGGAGTTGCGGATTCCGTAGAGCAGGAAGGTGAACACGTCGCGGCCCAGGGTCGGTTCGACGCCGAACCAGAAGTCGCCGTCGATGCCGCCGTTCGCCTTCACCGGGTAGCCGAACTCGTTGAGCAGCGAGGGGTCGTCGAGTCCGTACGTCGTGTACGGATCCTTCCCGTACACCTGGGAGATCAGCGGCGCGCACAGGGCGATCACGAAGAAGAAGACGACCACGCACGCGGCGACGATGCCGGACTTGTCCCGCTTGAACCGGGTCCAGGCGAGCCGTCCGGGCGAACGGCCCTCGCTGCCTTGGTTCTTGGGCGATGCAGGCGTGCCGTCTGTTTTGTCCGTCACTTCAAGTGCCGCTGCAGCGGTGGGAGTTGGCGAAGTCATGGCACTCCAGGCCCGATGGGTTCGGCAGGAATCCGCAGGACAACCAGGCACCTACGGGCTAGGCGCGACTTTCGCAAGGCGTTTCCCGCGTGGTCAATGAATGGTGAGCCGCTTTGAGTCGACCTTGGGATCCTTGACCAGTGCTTTACTCTATGTTGGCCTTCGCTTTGCCTTTGCGTAATCAAGCGTGATGGACAACCGTGGCGATCCGGGGCAAGCCGGGCAATGAGTCCGATATGCAGGCGGCAGCGTCTCGGAATGCGTACATCCGGATGGGCTCCGACTCATACGGGTGGGGTAAATGTGCGGTTCATTCCTCCTGAGGCGATATTTGGCGGTAAGTGAGACAGGTCACATACCGCAGAGCATCAGGACTGGAGGACTCCATGCGTGGAGCCACGCACGCCAAGTGGGCCGCAGGAGCGGTGGCCGTCGCCCTCGCGGCGACGGCCTGTGGTGGCGGGGGCAGCGGCGGCGGTGGCGGCGAAGGATCCGGCATCGTGAGCTCCTCCTGGGGCGACCCGCAGAACCCGCTCGAGCCCGCGAACACCAACGAGGTCCAGGGCGGCAAGATCCTCGACATGATCTTCCGCGGCCTGAAGCGGTACGACCCGAAGACCGGCGAGGCCAAGGACATGATCGCCGAGTCGATCGACACCAAGGACGCGCAGAACTTCACGGTCAAGATCAAGGACAACTGGAAGTTCAGCGACGGCGAGAAGATCACCGCCAAGTCCTTCGTGGACGCCTGGAACTACGGCGCGAACCTCAAGAACAACCAGAAGAACGCCTACTTCTTCGGCTACATCGAGGGCTACGACAAGGTCCACCCGGAGAAGGGCGACCCCAGCGCCCAGACCCTCTCCGGGCTGAAGGTCGTCGACGACAAGACCTTCACCGTCAAGCTCAGCCAGAAGTTCTCCACCTGGCCCGACACCCTCGGCTACCCGGCCTTCGCCCCGCTGCCCAAGGCGTTCTACGACGACCACGACGCCTGGCTCTCCAAGCCGGTCGGCAACGGCCCGTACACCGTGGACTCGTACACCAAGGGCTCGAAGATGTCCCTGCGCAAGTGGGACGCGTACCCCGGCGACGACAAGGCGCAGAACGGCGGTGTGGACATGAAGGTCTACACCGACAACAACACCGCCTACACCGACCTGATGGCGGGCAACCTCGACCTCGTCGACGACGTGCCCGCGTCCCAGCTCAGCAACGCCAAGAACGACCTCGGCGACCGCTACATCAACACCCCCGCGGGCATCATCCAGACCCTCGCCTTCCCCTTCTACGACAGCAAGTGGGACAAGGCGGGCATGGAGAAGGTCCGCCAGGGCCTGTCCATGGCGATCAACCGCGAGCAGATCACCGAGGGCATCTTCCAGAAGACCCGCACCCCCGCCACCGACTGGACCTCGCCCGTGCTCGGCGACGACGGCGGCTACAAGGACGGCCTCTGCGGCGACCCCTGCAAGTACGACGCCGCGCAGGCCAAGAAGCTCGTCGCGGAGGGCGGCGGCATCCCCGGCGGCCAGCTCAAGGTCACGTACAACGCGGACACCGGCTCCCACAAGGAGTGGGTCGACGCGGTCTGCAACTCCATCAACAAGGCGCTCGGCAACGACAAGGCCTGCGTCGGCAACCCGGTCGGCACCTTCGCGGACTTCCGCAGCAAGGCGTCCAAGCAGGAGCTCGACGGGGCCTGGCGCGCGGGCTGGCAGATGGACTACCCGCTGATCCAGAACTTCCTGCAGCCCGTGTACTACACGGACGCCCCGTCCAACGACGGCAAGTACTCCAGCGCGGACTTCGACAAGCTGATCGACCAGGCCAACGCGGAGACCGACAAGGCCAAGGCCGTCACCACGTTCCAGGACGCCGAGAAGGTCCTCGCCAAGGACATGCCCGCCATCCCGCTCTGGTACCAGAACGGCAGCGCCGGCTACTCGGACAAGGTCTCCAACGTCTCGCTGAACCAGTTCAGCGTGCCGGTGTACGACCAGATCAAGGTCAACTGAGACGCCGGGAGCGGCCGCCCCGCGGTGAGCGGGGGCGGCCGCTCCCCCTAATCCCGGAGCCCCCATGGGACGTTATGTGATCCGGCGTCTGCTGCAGATGATCCCGGTCTTCTTCGGCGCCACGCTGCTGATCTTCCTGATGGTGAACGTGATGGGCGACCCCGTCGCGGGCCTGTGCGGCGACCGCAAGTGCGATCCCGCGACGGCCGCCCAGCTGAAGAAGGAGTTCGGCCTCGATAAGCCGGTGTGGCAGCAGTACCTGACGTACATGGGCAACGTCTTCACCGGTGACTTCGGCACCGCGTTCAACGGCCAGAAGGTCACCGAACTGATGGCGGCCGCCTTCCCCGTCACCATCCGCCTGACCATCGTCGCGATCGTCTTCGAGATCGTCATCGGCATCTCGCTCGGTGTGCTCACGGGGCTGCGGCGCGGGCGGCCCATCGACACGGCGGTCCTGCTCGTCACGCTCGTGGTGATCTCCGTCCCCACCTTCGTCACCGGACTCGTGCTCCAGCTGCTGCTCGGCGTCGAATGGGGGGTCATCAAACCGTCCGTGTCCAGCGAGGCGCCCTTCAACGAACTACTGGTCCCAGGGCTCGTGCTGGCCTCGGTCTCCCTCGCGTACGTCACCCGGCTGACCCGCACCTCCATCGCGGAGAACCGGCGCGCCGACTACGTCCGCACCGCCATCGCCAAGGGCCTGCCCAGGCGCCGCGTCATCACCCGGCACCTGCTGCGCAACTCCCTGATCCCCGTCGTCACCTTCATCGGCACGGACGTGGGCGCGCTGATGGGCGGCGCCATCGTCACCGAGCGGATCTTCAACATCCACGGCGTCGGCTTCCAGCTCTACCAGGGGATCCTCCGCCAGAGCACCCAGACCGTCGTCGGTTTCGTGACCGTCCTCGTCCTGGTCTTCCTGGTGGCCAACCTGATCGTCGACCTCCTGTACGCCGTACTCGACCCGAGGATCCGCTATGCCTGAACCCAAGGAGCAGGGCGCCATCGCCGCGACCGGCGCGGGCGGCGCGATGGACCTCGCCACGAGCGAGGCGACCTCCCTGACACCGGGCGGGCCCGACGGCACAGGACCCTCGGCGCCCGCGCGCAGCCTGTGGTCCGACGCCTGGCGCGATCTGCGGCGCAACCCGGTCTTCATCATCTCGGGCCTCGTGATCGTCTTCCTGGTGATCATCTCGATCTGGCCCTCGCTCATCGCCTCCGGCAACCCGCTCGACTGCGACCTCGCCAACCGCCAGAAGGGCTCGTCGCCCGGACACCCCTTCGGCTTCAACGAGCAGGGCTGCGACGTCTACACCCGGGTCGTGTACGGCACCCGGGTCTCCGTCACCGTCGGCGTCTGCGCCACCCTCGGCGTCGCGCTCCTCGGCAGCGTCCTCGGCGGGCTCGCCGGGTTCTTCGGCGGGGTGTGGGACGCGATCCTCTCCCGGATCACCGACATCTTCTTCGCCATCCCGGTCGTCCTCGGCGGTCTGGTGCTCCTGTCGGTGGTCACCAGCTCGACGGTCTGGCCCGTGGTCGGCTTCATGGTGCTGCTCGGCTGGCCGCAGATCTCCCGCATCGCGCGCGGCTCCGTCATCACCGCCAAGCAGAACGACTACGTCCAGGCGGCGCGGGCCCTCGGTGCCTCCAACTCGCGGATGCTCCTGCGGCACATCACGCCGAACGCCGTCGCCCCGGTGATCGTCGTGGCGACCATCGCGCTCGGTACGTACATCGCCCTGGAGGCCACGCTCTCCTACCTCGGCGTCGGCCTGAAGCCGCCGACGGTGAGCTGGGGCATCGACATCTCGGCCGCCTCCCAGTACATCCGCAACGCCCCGCACATGCTGCTCTGGCCCGCCGGGGCCCTCGCGATCACCGTGCTCGCGTTCATCATGCTCGGCGACGCGGTGCGCGACGCCCTCGACCCCAAGCTGAGGTAGCCGCCCATGCTGCTCGAAGTGCGCGATCTGCACGTGGAGTTCCGGACCCGCGACGGCGTCGCCAAGGCCGTCAACGGCGTCGACTACAGCGTCGAGGCGGGCGAGACGCTCGCGGTGCTCGGCGAGTCCGGGTCCGGCAAGTCCGTGACCGCCCAGGCCATCATGGGCATCCTCGACATCCCGCCCGGGAAGATCACCGCGGGCGAGATCGTCTTCCAGGGCCAGGACCTCCTCAAGCTCAAGGAGGAGGAGCGGCGCAAGGTGCGCGGCGCCGGAATGGCGATGATCTTCCAGGACGCGCTGTCCTCGCTGAACCCGGTGCTCAGCGTCGGCGAACAACTCGGCGAGATGTACGTCGTCCACAAGGGGATGTCGCGCAAGGACGCCAAGGCCAAGGCCGTCGAGCTGATGGACCGGGTGCGCATCCCGGCCGCCAAGGAGCGCGTCGGCCAGTATCCGCACCAGTTCTCCGGCGGCATGCGCCAGCGCATCATGATCGCCATGGCGATGGCCCTCGAACCCTCGCTGATCATCGCCGACGAGCCGACCACCGCCCTCGACGTCACCGTCCAGGCGCAGGTCATGGACCTCCTCGCGGAGCTCCAGCGCGAGATGAACATGGGCCTGATCCTGATCACCCACGACCTCGGGGTCGTCGCGGACGTCGCGGACACCATCGCCGTGATGTACGCGGGCCGCATCGTCGAGAAGGCCCCCGTCCACGAGATCTACCAGGCGCCCGCGCACCCGTACACCCGGGGCCTGCTCGAATCGATCCCGCGCCTGGACCAGAAGGGCCAGGACCTTTACGCGATCAAGGGCCTGCCGCCGAACCTGATGAACATCCCGCCGGGCTGCGCCTTCAACCCCCGCTGCCCCATGGCCCAGGACGTCTGCCGCACCGACGAGCCGCCGCTCGCGCAGGTGACGTACGAGGGCCTCGCCGCCGACCGCAGGAGCGCCTGCCACTTCTGGAAGGAGACGCTCGATGTCGCACGGTGAGCACGTGAGCAAGAAGCGGCTGGAGGAAGAGGGCGAGACCGCACGGCAGTTGATGGACAAGGCGCGCGCCGAGTCGGAGTTCGCCGCGCACGGCTCGGCCTCCGGGCACGAGCCGATCCTCCAGGTGCGCGGCCTGGTCAAGCACTATCCGCTGACCCAGGGCATCGTCATCCGCAAGCAGGTCGGCGCGGTCAAGGCCGTGGACGGTGTCGACTTCGAGCTCACCCGGGGCGAGACGCTCGGCATCGTGGGGGAGTCCGGCTGCGGCAAGTCGACCGTCGCGAAGATGCTCGTCAATCTGGAGCGGCCGACCGCGGGCGAGATCCGCTACAAGGGCGAGGACATCACCAAGCTGTCGGGCCGGGCCCTGAAGGCGGTCCGGCGCAACATCCAGATGGTGTTCCAGGACCCGTACACCTCGCTGAACCCGCGCATGACGGTGGGCGACATCATCGGGGAGCCGTACGAGATCCACCCCGAGGTCGCCCCGAAGGGCTCCCGGCGCCAGAAGGTGCAGGAGCTCCTGGACGTGGTCGGGCTGAACCCCGAGTACATCAACCGCTACCCGCACCAGTTCTCCGGCGGTCAGCGTCAACGCATCGGCATCGCCCGGGGGTTGGCCCTTCGGCCCGAGGTCATCGTCGCGGACGAGCCGGTCTCCGCGCTCGACGTCTCCGTGCAGGCCCAGGTCATCAACCTCCTGGAGAAGCTCCAGAACGAGTTCGACCTGAGCTACGTCTTCATCGCCCACGACCTCTCGATCGTGCGGCACATCTCCGACCGGGTCGGCGTGATGTACCTCGGGCGGATCGTCGAGATCGGTTCGGACGAGCAGATCTACGACCATCCGACCCACCCGTACACCCAGGCGCTGCTCTCCGCGGTGCCCGTCCCCGACCCCGAGGCGCGCGAGCACCGGGAGCGGATCATCCTGAGCGGCGACGTGCCCTCGCCCGCGAACCCGCCGTCGGGCTGCCGGTTCCGCACCCGCTGCTGGAAGGCGCAGGAGCGGTGCGCGCTCGAAGTCCCCGCGCTGGCCGTGCCCGCCGCGTTCCGGCTCGACGACACGCCCGCCGCGCACGACTCGGCGTGCCACTTCGCCGAGGAGAAACAGGTCGTGCCGTAAGCCGGAGTGCGCCCCCGCGTTCCTTAACGCGCGGGTAATACCGCCGTCGCGGCACCGATATACGGACGCGGCACGCTGTACGTCGTACGGCCGTGCGGGTGCCGTAGACCGGCCGGGGCTGCGCCATGTCACCCCGGCCGGTTGCCGCGCCCCCTACGCCAGTCCCAACGACCGCTTCAGGAAGTCCACTTGGAGCAGCAGCAGATTCTCCGCGACCTGTTCCTGAGGCGTCATGTGCGTGACGCCCGACAGGGGCAGGACCTCGTGCGGGCGGCCCGCGGCGAGCAGCGCCGAGGACAGCCGCAGGGCGTGCGCCACCACCACGTTGTCGTCGGCGAGCCCATGGATGATCAGCATCGGGCGGTGCGGCTCGGCCGCTTCGACGAGGCCGTCGTCCCAGACGAGGGAGTTGTGGCGGTACGTCTCGGGGGACTTGTTCGGGTCGCCGATGTACCGCTCCTCGTAGTGGGTGTCGTAGAGCCGCAGATCCGTGACCGGGGCGCCGACCACGGCCGCGTGGAAGACGTCGGGGCGGCGCAGCGCGGCCATGCCGGCCAGATAGCCGCCGTAGGACCAGCCGCGGATCGCCACCCGTGTCAGGTCGAGGGGGTACGCCCCGGTCTCCGCGAGCGCGTGCAGCGCATGGACCTGGTCGTCGAGCGTGAGCGTCAGATCGTTCTTGATCGACTTCTCCCAGGCGGGGGAGCGCCCGGGGGTGCCGCGGCCGTCCGCGACGATGACGGCGAAGCCCTGGTCGGCGAACCACTGCGAGGTGAGGAAGATGTTGTGCGCACGCTGGACGCGCTGACCGTGCGGGCCGCCGTACGGATCGAGCAGTACCGGAAGCGGCCCATCCGTCTCCTTGTAATCCGTGGGGAGCAGGACGGCGCACGGAATCTTCCGCGTGCCCCCCTCGGTGCACGTCACGCGCGGCGTGAGCCCCGGGCGCTGGGCGTATGAGGCGACCGTCGCCACCTGCTTGCCGTCGCGCAGCACCTGGACCTGCGAGCCGGGGCGGTCGAGGGTGGCGGAGGCGAGGACGGTGAGGCCGCCCCCGCGGACCGCCGAGTGCACCCCGGGCTCCTGTGAGACGCGCTCCACGCCCAGTTCGTTGACGCGGTAGACATGGATCTCGCCGGTCTCCGGATCGTCGGCGGCCTCGCCCGCCGACGCCGAGATCAAGACATCTTCCTCGGTCACGTCGAGGACCGCGCGGACATGCAACTGCGGTCCTGTCAGGGGCCGTTCGCCCCACGCGAGGACCCGGGCGCCGCCCTCGTCGACGATGCGCACCAGCTTGCCGCTCGGCGACCAGCAGGGGACGCCGGGGTAGAGGTCGAGCCAGGCGGTTTCCGGATCGGTCTCCTCCGCGTGCACCATCCGGCTGGACCCGTCGTCCGGGTCCACCGCGAGATACAGCTGGCTGCCCTGGTCGCGGGACTGCACGAGCAGCAGCGGCGCACCATCCGCCGACCAGTGCACACGTGCGAGATAGGGGAAGCGGGCGCGGTCCCAGACCACCTCGGTACGGCTCCCGTCCAGGCCGAGCACGAAGAGCCGTACGTCCGCGTTGTCCGTGCCCGCCGCCGGATACGCGACCCGCGCGGGCTCCCGCTCCGGGTGCGCGGGATCGGCGATCCACCAGCGCCGCACGGGCGCGTCGTCGACCCGCGCCACCAGGAGGCGGTCCGAATCGGGCGACCACCAGAAGCCGCGGAAGCGCGCCATCGACTCGGAGGCGACATGCTCGGCGAGCCCATATGTCACGGTTTCCTCGTGGCCGGATTCCGGCGCGGCGAGCGCCCGGTCGTCCGTGCCGTCGGCACCCGTCACGCGCAGCGCGCCCCCGGCGACATAGGCGACATGACGGCCGTCCGGCGCGGGGCGCGGGTCAAGTACCGGGCCGGGGGTGGGGAGTTCGCGCGTCGTGCCCGCCCGCAGCTCCGCGGCGAAGAGCCGGCCCGACAGCGCGAACGCCGCCAGTTCCACCGCGGCGTCCGTCGCATAGCCCACGATGCCCGCACCGCTCTCCCTGCTGCGCTCGCGCCGCGTCCGCTCCTCGGCGGAGAGCTGCTCATCGGCGCCGCCGAGCAGCGTCCCCGGATCGGCCGCGAGGCGCTCCGTGCCGCCCTCCGCCACATCCATGACCCAGAGCTGGTGCGTGCGGTCCGTACCGGCGGGGGAGCGCAGGAAGACGACCCTGGATCCGTCGGGTGCCGCCGTGAACGCACGGGGCGCACCGAGCGTGAAGCGCTGCGTGCGGGCGTGCTGACGCGGGAAGGAGAGCCGCTGTGCCGGGCTCTCGTCGGGCCTGGTGTTTCCGGGGTTCTCGGAGGTCATTCCCCGAGCCTAGGGCGCATGCGCCCCCCTGTGCTGCCGTGCTCCGACTCATGCGTCCACACGGATAGTTATGATCCGTAGCGCTTGGTGGGTATGAACCTGCTGGCGTCCGCACTGGGTTACGGCAACGACTTGGAGGTGACCGCCGTGGCACTCTCGATTTCGGCGGTGGTGCTGCTGGCGATCATCGTCTTCCTGTTGGTCAAGAAGTCAGGGCTCAAAGCCGGGCATGCGGTCGTCTGTACGCTGCTCGGCTTCTACCTGGCGAGCTCGTCCGTCGCTCCGACGATCGACGAGCTGACGACGAACGTGGCGGGGATGATCGGCGACATCAAGTTCTGAGCCCTCGCCCCGGTGCTCGTAGGGTGGTCCCATGACGGAACCGCCCGCCCGGCGCCTGCTGCTCGTGCACGCGCACCCCGACGACGAGTCGATCACCACCGGCGCGACCATGGCCAAGTACGCGGCCGATGGCGCCCATGTCACATTGGTGACCTGCACGCTCGGCGAGGAGGGCGAGGTCATCCCGGCCGAGCTCGCCCATCTCGCCGCCGACCGCGAGGACTCCCTGGGCGCCCAGCGCATCGGGGAGCTCGCGGCCGCCATGAAGGAGCTGGGGGTCACCGACCACCGCTTCCTCGGCGGCACCGGGCGCTACCGCGACTCCGGGATGCTGGGCGTCGAGCAGAACAGCAGGCCCGGCGCCTTCTGGTCGGCCGATCTCGACGAGGCGGCCGCGTACCTCGTCGAGGTGATCCGCGAGGTGCGCCCGCAGGTCCTCGTGACGTACGACCCCGAAGGCGGCTACGGCCACCCCGACCACATCCAGGCGCACCGCGTCGCGATGCGGGCCGCCGACCTCGCCGCCGAGCCCGCCTTCCGCGCCGACCTCGGCGACGCGCACACCATCGCCAAGATCTACTGGAACCGTGTCCCGCGGACCGTGGTCCAGGAGCGCTTCCGCTCGATGACGGACGCGCTGCGGTCCTCGCCCTTCACCACCCCGGCCGTCTTCTCGGACGTGCCGGGCGTGACGGACGACGCCCGGATCACCACGGAGATCGACGGCCGGTCCTTCACAGCGGCGAAGGCGGCGGCCATGCGGGCGCACGCCACCCAGATCACGGTGAGCGAGCCGCTCTTCGTCCTCTCGAACGATCTCGCGCAGCCGATCTTCGATGTGGAGTACTACGAGTTGGTGCGGGGAGAAGTGTCGGCAGAGGGCGGCGCTCGTGAGAGCGATCTGTTCGCCGGCCTCGAAAGAGTGACGGATGTGGCTGAGGTGACCGCACTGTGAGTACGCGTTCTCGTGCGTCGTCGGGAGCCGGGTCCCGCAAGCCCGCAGGGACCCCTTCCGCTTCCGGTTCCGCTTCCGGCTCGGGCGCGGCCGCTGCCGCACCCGCGGGGAGCTTCCTCGCGCAGCCCTTGCGGGTGGGGCGACTTGCCGCCTACGCGGGGCTCTTCGTGCTCGGCGCCGTCGTCGGCACGGCAGGGGCGCTCGTCCAAGGCGGCTTCTTCCCCGCCGGGTTGCTGCTCGGGCTCGTCGGCGCCGCGGGCGCCTTCTACGGCGGGGCGCGCGCGATCGGCACCAGAGCGGGTGCCGTGGCGCCCGCGGCCGGCTGGCTGGTCGCCGTCATGCTGCTCACCGCCACCAGACCCGAGGGCGACTTCGTCTTCGCCGCCGGACTCGGCTCGTACGGGTTCCTGCTCGGCGGCATGGCGGTGGCTGTGATGTGTGCCACGCTCGGCCGGCCGTCGCAACCGGGCGGCTCCGCCGCCCGACTTGGCAAGTGACGTACCACTTCGGCCCGTGTCCCGCACGGGTTTGACGCCGGTCACAGGATGACTGCCGACGGCGGCCAGTATGGTGGTGCGGCCGCCGAGCCTCCCCCACCTCCGGCCGGGGGGTCCCCCTGCGAGAGGCCGAGACGGGCGGCGGAACCAACCGGGAGAACCTGCCTTGAGTCGTGAAACTGACAGTTCGTCCTCCGGGCCCCAGGGGCGCGGTGGAGCCGCATACCCCTCGGGGACGCCGCCGTACGGCTCCCCCGCACAGGGCGCTGCCGCGGACGGCGGCGCGGACGGTGTGCGGCGGCAGGCCGCCGACGAGCGGCCGGACGAGCCCGAGACCCAGACCACACTGACCACGCGGATCCGGATCAACATCCCCGGATCGCGGCCCATCCCGCCGGTCGTCGTGCGGACGCCCGTCGGTGAGGGGGACGCGGCGCGCGTCGACGACGAGCCCGCGGCGCCGGGGGCTCCCGGCGCGGGCGACTCCGTCAGAGATCCGGGTGCCTCGGTCCCGCTCGCCTCCGGTGGCGCCGCGGGGGCCGGTGGCTCCCTCGGGTCCGGTTCTGCTTTCGCCACGGGTGCCTCGCAGGCCTCGACCGCCACGGCCGGTGGCGGTTCCGGCTCCGCGCCGGCCGACGAGAAGACCAGCGACTGGTTCGCGCCGCGCAAGCCCGCGCGGGGCGGCGAGGGCCCGGCGGGCGCGGGCGCACCGGCCAACGGCGGCTCCCCGGCCGCGGGTTCGGGTTCGGGCGCGGGCGGCTCCGCGGCGAACGGCTCCGGTTCCTACGACGTGTCGGGCGCGGTGGCGTCGGGCCCGCTCGGCTCGTCCGGCCCGCTGGGCTCCGGCGCTCCGCAGGGCGGCGACCCGACGCGGGGCGACCTGCCGTACTTCTCCGCGGGGCAGGACGACTCCCGCGGCCAGGGCGGCCGCGGCCCCGCGGGTCCGACCAGCGGCCCGGTGACCGGCGACAGCCCGCTGACGCCGCCCACGCCTCCGGCGGGCCCCTCGGGCCCCGGCGGCCCCGCCAACTCCCCGGGACGGCCGCCCCGTTCCGGCGGCATGAGTGACGACACCGCGATCCTGACGCCGCAGAAGTCCGGTCCCGTCTCGCCGCCGCCCGGCGGTCCGCGGCCGCCCGTCCCCGGCGCGCCCTCGCCGGGCGCCAACGTCTCCGGCGAGACGCTGACCAGCGGCATCCCCGTCGTACCGCCCGCCCAGGACAACTCCCTGTTCCCGCCGGGCCCGGGGGCCGAAGGGCCCGTGCCGCACACCCCGCCGAAGCTGCCGGAGCCGGTGCGCTCCGACGTGCCGCCCGCCGCGCCCGCGCCGAAGAAGAAAAAGGGCCGCAGCAAGCTGGTCCTCGTCGCGGTCGCCGTGGTCGTCGTGGCCTGCGGCGCGTACGGCGCGGGCCTGTTGATGAACCACGCGGACGTGCCCAAGGGCACCACGGTGCTCGGCGTCGACATCGGCGGCGGCACCCGCGACGAAGCCGTCAAGAAGCTCGACTCGGCGCTCGGCGAGCGTGTGACGAAGCCCCTGAAGCTGTCGGTGGACGGCGAGACGGTCACGCTCAAACCGGACCAGGCGGGCCTGACCCTGGACGCCCAGGCCACCGTCCGCGAGGCCGCGGGCAGCGACTACAACCCCGTCTCCGTGGTCGGCTCGCTGTTCGGCGGCGAGCGCGTCGTCGAGCCGGTCATGCCCGTCGACGAGGAGAAGCTCGCGGCCGCCCTGGAGCGCGCCGCGGGCGGCTCGGGCTCGGCGAAGGAGGGCACGGTCAACTTCGTGCCCGGCAAGGCCGTCCCCGTCTACGGCAGGGCGGGCAAGGGCATCGACGCCGCGGCGTCGACCGCCGCGGTCGCCGACGCGTACAAGAAGCAGGTCCAGACGGGCAGCGCGGGCACCGTCCAGGTCCCGGTCACCACGCGCAAGCCGACCGTCTCCAAGGCCGAGGTCGACAAGTTCATGACCCGCTTCGCCGAGCCGGCCATGTCCGCCAACGTCACGATCAAGGCGGGCACCAAGTCGATCCCGCTGGGCCCGGCGAAGTCGCTGCCGAAGATCCTGGAGACGAAGGTCCTCAAGGACGGCACGCTCCAGGAGCACTACAACCTCGTCGAGCTCAAGAAGCTCTACGGCAATGTCTTCGACGGCGTCCTGATCCAGCGCGGCAACGGCGACAAGACGCCCGTCCAGCCGACCGACGTGGCCCAGGCGATGGGCAAGGCGCTCGTCGGCAAGACGCCCGCCGAGCGGATCGGCGTGATCGAGACCAACGCGAGCTGATCCCCGTACGCATCCGAAGGCCGGACGGCGCACCCCCGGGTGAACCGTCCGGCCTTCGGCATGACATCTGTCATCCCGGAGACACCACAGTCGACACTGCCGCCCCGACCTGCGGTTTTGTGACGATGGTCGGCATGACGACGAGAACGGCACCGCCCGCCGCCGACGCGGTGAACTTCGCGCGGGTGACCAAGAGCTACGGCGACGTGCGCGCCGTCGACGGACTGACCCTCGACCTGCGCCCCGGCGAGACGGTGGCCCTGCTCGGGCCGAACGGCGCGGGCAAGTCCTCCACGCTGGACCTGCTGCTCGGCCTGCGCCAGCCGGACAGCGGCACGGTGCGGGTCTTCGGCACGAGCCCGCGCGAGGCGATCACCGCGGGCCGGGTCGGGGCCATGCTGCAGAGCGGCGGTCTGATGGACGAGGTCACCGTGCGGGAGCTGGTGCGGCTCGCCTGCGAGCTGCATCCGCGGCCCCACCGGGTGAACGACGTGCTCGCCCACGCGGGCATCTCGCAGCTCGCCGACCGCAAGGTCAACAAGCTCTCCGGCGGCCAGGAGCAGCGCGTGCGCTTCGCGCTCGCCACGGCGGGCGAGAACGACCTGATCGTCCTCGACGAGCCCACCACCGGCATGGACGTCACCGCACGCCAGGCGTTCTGGGCGACCATGCGCGAGCAGGCCGGCCAGGGCCGCGCCGTCCTCTTCGCCACGCACTACCTGGAGGAGGCCGACGCGATCGCCGACCGCGTCCTCGTGCTGCACCGCGGCCGGCTCCTCGCGGACGGCACCGCCGCCGAGATCAAGGCGAAGGCGGGCGCCCGCAAGGTCTCCTTCGACCTGGCGGACATCGACGAGGAGCTCGCGGGGCGGCTGCGCGCGCTGCCGTTCCTGACCACGTCCGACGTGTCGGGCCACACGGTCCGCCTGCAGTCGACGGACGCCGACGCCACCGTGCACGCGCTGTACGGGCTCGGCTGCTACCCCCGCAACCTCGAAGTCGCCGGGCTCGGCCTTGAGCAGGCGTTCGTGGCCATCACCGAGGCCGAGGAGGCCAGGACCCGATGACGAACTCATTCGCCTCGCGGGCGCTCGTCAGGCTGGAGATCACCCGGTCCCTGCGCAACCGCAAGTTCCTGTTCTTCTCCGTGATCTATCCGTCGCTGCTCTTCCTGATCATCGCGGGCGGCCGGTCGGGCACGGAGCAGGTCGAGGGGACGGGCCTGGACCTGCCCGCCCTCTTCATGGTGTCGATGGCGTCGTTCGGCGCCCTCACCGCCGTCCTCATGGGCAACAGCGAGCGCATCGCCAAGGAGCGCGAGAGCGGCTGGGTGCGGCAGCTGCGCCTCACCTCGCTGCCCGGGCGCGGCTACGTCCTCGCCAAGACGGCGAGCGCGGCCGTGGTCAGCCTGCCGTCCATCGTCGTGGTCTTCGCGGTCGCGGCGGCCGTCAAGGGCGTCCGCTTCGAGGCCTGGCAGTGGCTGGCGCTGACCGGCGCGATCTGGGCGGGCAGCCTCTGCTTCGCCGCGCTCGGCGTGGCCATCGGCTATCTCGCCTCCGGTGACGCCGTGCGCCCGATCACGATGATCGTCTACTTCGGGCTCTCCGTGCTCGGCGGCCTGTGGATGCCGACGGCGACCTTCCCGCAGTGGCTGCAGGACATCGCGTCCTGGCTGCCCACCCACGCGTACGCTGCCCTCGGACAGGCCATCGAACTGGGCAACGCCCCGCATGCGAAGGACGTCACGCTCCTCGTCGCCTACTTCCTTCTCTTCGCGGGCGGCGCGGCGTGGCTGTACCGGAAGGACACACTGAAGGCGTGAGCGCGACAGACGCTGGGGGCAGCGAACTCCACCCCGTGTACACGTTCGGGCGGCCGCCCCAGGGGCGCCGCCAGTTCCTCACGAAGGCGGCCTGGATCGGCGTCTGGCTGATCTTCCTGAGCTCGCCGATCAAGGACCTGGCCGACGGCCACCACACGCCCGTCGCCACGGCCCTCGGCTCGCTCGGCCTCGCGGTCTTCGTGGGCTGCTATCTGACCCTCGTCTTCCGCTACACCACCCGGATCCTCCAATGGGGCGCCGTCATCGGCTCGTTCGTGACGCTCGTCCTCCTCGCCGCGGTCCTCTCGTTCTGCTTCGGCGACCACTGGCTCGGACTCTTCGTGTACGTCGCCGTGTCCGCGGGAGCGGTCCTTCCGGTGCGGTACTCGCTCTGGGTCATCCCCGCGGTCACCCTCCTGATGATCCTGGTCGGCCTGCGCGACGACGGCCTCGGCGACCTGATCTCCAACCTCGGCGTGATCACCCTCCTGGTGGGCTTCGCGATGTCCGGCGTGCGCGAGCTGATCCGTACGACGATCCAGCTCCGCCAGGCCCGCGCCACCGTCGCCCAACTCGCCGCCAACGAAGAGCGGTTGCGGCTCGCCAGGGACCTGCACGACCTGCTCGGCCACTCGCTCTCCCTGATCACCCTCAAGAGCGAGCTCGCCGGGCGGATGCTCCCCGACCACCCCGACAAGGCCGCACAGCAGGTCGCCGACATCGAACAGGTCAGCCGCCAGGCCCTGGTGGACGTGCGCGAGGCCGTCTCCGGCTACCGGCGGCGCACCCTCGCGGGCGAGCTCGCGGGCGCCCGCACGGCGCTCGCCGCCGCGGGCGTCGACGCCGTCGTACCCCTCGAAGTGCCCGCCGAACTGCCGGGCGAGGAAGGCGAGGCGGCGCTCGCGTGGGCGCTGCGGGAGGCCGTGACCAATGTCGTACGGCACAGTGGCGCGCGGCGCTGCACGGTGACGTTCACCGCCCGGCAGACCCTCGCGGGGCCGCTCCTCGAACTCTGCGTGGAGGACGACGGGGCGGGCGGCTCGGGCGCCGTGGCGGGCAACGGCCTCACGGGGCTCACCGAACGCGTGGAGGCGGTCGGCGGCGTCCTGGAGACGGGCCCCGCCACCCGCCGCGGCTTCCGTCTCGCGGCCCGCGTGCCGCTGACCGGGGCGGCCGTAGGATCCCCCTCATGAGCAGTGTGAACAGCGGGAGCGGCACGGGCGGCGCGGGCGGCGCG
The DNA here is from genome assembly GCF_042740435.1 of Streptomyces sp. NPDC059002. Taxonomy (NCBI): domain Bacteria; kingdom Bacillati; phylum Actinomycetota; class Actinomycetes; order Kitasatosporales; family Streptomycetaceae; genus Streptomyces; species Streptomyces sp. NPDC059002. The sequence continues at coordinate 80,205 of NZ_JBHYJI010000003.1, forward strand.
GAGGGCGTCGGCGGCGCGGGCGGTGCCATCCGTGTCCTCCTCGCCGAGGACCAGTCGATGGTCCGCGAGGCCCTCGCCGCCCTCCTCGGCCTCGAACCGGACATCGAGGTCGTCGCCCAGGTGTCCCGCGGCGACGAGGTGCTCGCCGCGGCGCGCGCGCACGACGTGGACGTGGCGCTGCTCGACATCGAGATGCCGGGGTGCACGGGCATCGAGGCGGCGGTCCAACTGAACGCCGGGGTCCCCGGGTTGAAGGTGGTCATCCTCACCACCTTCGGGCGTCCCGGCTATCTGCGCAGCGCCATGGAGTCCGGCGCCGCCGCGTTCCTGGTCAAGGACGCGCCCGCCGCCCAGCTCGCCGCCGCTGTGCGCAAGGTCCTCGCGGGGGAGCGGGTCATCGACCCGACGCTGGCCGCGGCGGCCCTCGCGGAGGGCGCGAACCCGCTCACCGACCGCGAGCGCGAGGTCCTGCGCGCGGCGGCCGACGGCGCCACCAACGCCGAACTGGCCAAGGAACTGCACCTCTCGCAGGGCACGGTCCGCAACTACCTCTCGACGGCCATCCAGAAGCTCGCTGTGCGCAACCGCGCCGAGGCGGTCAAGGTCGCGCGGGACAAGGGCTGGCTCTGATCCGCACCCGCGACGTCCGCCGGGGCCCGGTCAGTTCAGCATCGCCCGGGCCCCGAGCGCCTGGCGCCTGATCCGGTCCGCGGTCGCCGCGTCCTCGGCGGCGACCGCGTCGGCGTAGGTGTCGAGTTCCCGCGCGCCCCGCAGGAAGTCCCCTCTCTGCACGAGGAGTTCGGCCCGCTCGTAGTGCAGCCGGGCGGGCGGTGCGGGCAGCAGCAGGGAGAGGTCGATCGCCCACAGGGAGACGTCGGAGCGTTCGGGGCGCGGTGCGGCCCAGGCGCGGATGTTGTTGAGGACGCGCCGGACGATGTCCAGGGTCCCCGCGGGCCGCAGCATCGAGGGCACGAGCGGCGTCCCGATGGCCGCGGCGACGAGCAGTTCCGCGTCCGTGCCGGTGAGCAGCCGCCCCCCGGCGAACGCGTCGACGAGCACCTGCTCGTCCCCGGCGCCGAAGCCGACCACGAAATGGCCCGGCAGCGCCACGCCGTGCACCGGGGCGCCCGCGCGCCGCGCCACCTCCATCCAGAGCACCGAGAGCAGGATCGGCAGTCCTCTGCGGCGCCGCAGCACCTCGTGCAGGAGCGAGGACTCCAGGCGCTGGTAGACGCCGGGTCCGCCCTTGAACCCGTAGCGCCCGTTGAGGAGTTCGGACACCGCCACGGCCCAGGACCGGGGATCGTCGGCGGTCCTCGCCCCGCGCACGGCCGCGACCTGCGCGGCCAGCCGGTCGAGCAGGCGCCGCGCCGTGTCGATGCGCGCCGCGTCGAGCGTGGGGTCCGCTTCCGTGCCGATCAGCAGGCAGAGCAGCGCGAGATCGGGCCGCTCGGACCCGGCCTCGTCCGCGAACAGGCGTCGCCATGCGGCGCTTCCAGGGGGTCGGGGGTGCATACGTCCCTGGTGCCCGGTCGGGCCGATCGATACGTCCCTCCGGTGCGCGCCAAGACGTGTCCCGGACGTCAGTTGAGCATGGCGCGGGCGGCCCGCGCCTGGTGCCGCACCCGCTCCGCGGTGGTCGGCTCGACCGCCGTCACCACGTCGGCGTACTCGTCGAGCGCCGCCGCCCCGCCGAGGAAGTCACCGCGCTGGACGAGGAGTTGAGCCCGTTCGTAGCGCAGCCGCGCCGGATGCGAGGGCAGCAGCAGGGTCAACTCGAGGGCCCACAGCGCGACATCGGAGCGCTCGGGCCGGGCGGCTGCCCAGGCGCGGATGTTGTTGAGGATGCGCTGGATGATGTTCAGGGGGTCGGCGGGTGTCAGCATCGACGGCTGGATCCCGGTGCCCGCCGTTCCGGCCACCAGGAGCTCCGCGTCCGCGCCGGTCAGCAGCCTGCCGCCGTCGAAGGGGTCGGCGAGCACCTGGTCGTCCTTGGGGCCGAAGCCGACCACGAAATGGCCGGGCAGCGCCACGCCGTACACCGGGGCGCCCGCGCGCCGTGCCACCTCCATCCACACCACGGACAGCAGGATCGGCAGGCCTTTGCGGCGCCGCAGCACCTCGTGCAGCAGTGAGGACTCCAGGCGCTGGTAGTCGCCCGGCGTCCCCTCGAACCCGCACTGCTCACCCAGGAGTTCGGCGAGGGCGGCGGCCCAGGCCCGCGGTCCGCCGGGCCGGAACGGCAACAGGCCCGCGAGCCGGTCCAGTTCGATCTCGGCCGCGTCGATGCCCGCCTCGTCGAGGGAGGGGTCGGCCTCCGCGCCGATCAGCAGACACAGCGGCGCGAGACCGGGCCGTTCGGACCTTGCCTCCTCGGCGAACCGCCGCCGCCATTCGCCGGACTCCGCGTGCATACGTGCCTCGTGTCTCATGCCCTGGCCGGGCGCTGTTTCCCGTGCCGTGCCGTCGTGCCGTGCTTCCGTGCCGTGCTCTCGCGCCGTGTGCCGCCCCGGTGTTCCGCGCGGGGTGACCGTCCCGCCGTCAGGCGGCCCCGTACCGGTAGTGGTGGTACGCGTGATGCGCCGCGAAGCCCATCCCGTCGTACAGCGCCCGCGCGCCGTCGTTGTCATCCTCCACCTGCAGCCAGGCGGCCGACGCGCCCTCGGACAGGGCCTGCCGGGACAGCGCGGTCATCACCGCGGTGGCCAACCCCCGGCGCCGGTACGCCGGATCCACCTCGACCGCCATGAATCCCGCCCAGCGACCGTCCACCACGCACCGCCCGATCGCGGCCGGGGAACCATCGCTCCCGGGCACGGAAGCGAACCACACCGAGGGCCCGCTCGCCAGCACCTTGTGCACATGCGGTCCCGGAACCCCGAACCGCTTGTACCGCCGCAGCCACGCCTCGTCGCAGGAGCGGGAGAGTTCCACGCCCGTCACGTCCGCGTCCAGGTCCCCGACCGGGGCGAGCCCGCCGATGTGCAGCCGCGCGCTCACCTCGCGTCCCCAGCCGTGCGCCTCGAGTTCGGCGCAGAGCATCTCCTGGGTGCCCTCGGCGCCGGTGGCGGTCTGGATGTACGCGGGCAGCTCCCGGGCCGCGTACCAGTCGCGCACCCGGGTGAGGGCCTCGGCCAGTGGTAGGCCCGGATCGCCGAGCGGCAGCACGGAGTTGGCCCGCCGGGTGAACCCCGACGCCGCCCGCAGCTCCCAGTCGCCGAGCCGCTCGCTCTCCACCGGCTGCCAGGCCCGCGCGGACACCCGCGCCAGCTCCTCGTACGACGCCGCGGGACCCCGCCTGCGCGCCGGTGCGGCCGGCACGACCTTGCCCGCCACCAGGGTTTCCTCGGCGATCCGGACACTTTCGCCGTTCCGTCGTGTGATGAGCACCACACCGTCGTCCCACGATGTGAGAACGCCCACCGTGTCGGTGAACTTGCCGCCGGGCTCGGAGGCCTCACTCACGCGTCGAACAGAGACGCGTTTACCCACGTCAGTAGGGGTGATTCGGACCTCAAGCCGTCCGCCCGCAGTGAATTCCACAGCTCTGTACGCCCCTCCTGTTCGGATCATGCCCGGGAACGGAGATACTAGGGGCGGGCATCGACGACGCCGCGCTCCCGCGCGCCAGGCGAGCGGAGCCTGAGGACGGCCCGCCAACGCCCGTATCGAGGAGGAACGACAGCGTGACCTACGTCATCGCGCAGCCTTGTGTCGACGTCAAGGACAAGGCGTGCATCGAGGAGTGCCCGGTCGACTGCATTTACGAGGGCTCCCGGTCCTTGTACATCCACCCGGACGAATGCGTCGACTGTGGAGCCTGCGAACCGGTCTGCCCGGTCGAGGCGATCTTCTACGAGGACGACACTCCTGAGGAGTGGAAGGACTACTACAAGGCGAACGTCGAGTTCTTCGACGAGCTCGGTTCGCCCGGTGGAGCGAGCAAGCTCGGTCTGATCGAGCGCGACCACGCCTTCATCGCCGCCCTGCCGCCGCAGAACCAGTAGCGGCAGCCTGAGCGCCGCCCCGGTCCCGTACGGCACTGCTGCCGTACGGGACCGAGGCATTTGCACGACGACGTACGCAACGTACGAGCGCCTCAAGCACCACACGCATTACGGGAGTCACCACGTGTCCGTAGTCTCCGACCGTCTTCCCACCTTTCCCTGGGACAAGCTCGAGCCGTACAAGGCCACGGCGGCCGCCCACCCCGGCGGCATCGTCGACCTGTCGGTGGGCACCCCGGTCGACCCGGTGCCCGGGCTCATCCAGAAAGCGCTGATCGCGGCCGCCGACTCGCCGGGCTATCCGACGGTGTGGGGCACCACCGAGCTGCGCGACGCGATCGTCGGCTGGTGCGAACGGCGTCTGGGCGGACGGGACATCACCCACCGCAACGTCCTGCCGGTGGTCGGCTCCAAGGAGCTGGTGGCCTGGCTCCCGACCCAGCTGGGCCTCGGCCCGGGCGACGTGGTCGCCTACCCGCGGCTCGCCTACCCGACGTACGAAGTGGGCGCGCGCCTGGCGAAGGCCGAGTACGTCGCGTACGACGAGCCGACGGACCTGGACCCCACGAACCTCAAGCTCCTGTGGCTCAACTCGCCCTCGAACCCCACCGGTCGGGTCCTGACGCGCGAGGAACTCACCCGCACCGTCGCCTGGGCGCGCGAGCACGGCGTGCTGCTCGTCAGCGACGAGTGCTACCTGGAGCTCGGCTGGGAGGCCGAGCCCGTATCGGTGCTGCACCCGGACGTGTGCGGCGGCTCGTACGAGGGGATCGTCGCGGTCCACTCGCTCTCCAAGCGGTCCAACCTCGCGGGCTACCGCGCGGCGTTCATCGCCGGTGACGCGACTGTGCTCGGCGATCTGCTGCAGATCCGCAAGCACGGCGGAATGATGACCTCCGCACCCACCCAGGCGGCGGTCGTGGCGGCGCTCGGCGACGACGAGCACGTCCAGGAGCAGCGCGAGCGGTACGCGGCCCGGCGCACGGCCCTGCGCGACGCCCTCCTGAAGCACGGATTCCGCATCGAGCACAGCGAGGCGAGCCTCTATCTGTGGGCGACCCGCGACGAGTCCTGCTGGGACACCGTCGGGCACCTCGCGGAGCGCGGCATCCTCGTGGCGCCCGGCGACTTCTACGGCCCCGCGGGCGAGCGCTTCGTGCGCGTGGCCCTGACGGCGACGGACGAGCGCGTGGCGGCGGCGGTCTCGCGCCTGGCCTGAGGCCCGCACACGGACACGGCGAAGGGCCCGGAGCCAGTGGCTCCGGGCCCTTCGCGCATGCACCGGACGATCAGCCGAGGGGCAGGCCCTTGACCGGCAGCTGGTCGGTGGCGGGCAGGCCGCCCGTGGGCAGACCGCCCTTGGTCAGGGAGCCGGTGGGCAGACCACCCTTGGTGAGCGCGTCGGTGGGCAGGCCGCCGTCGGTGGCCGCGCCCGCGGTCTCGCCGAGCACCTCGCCCGCACTGCCGGCGACGTCACCGGCAGCCTTCTGGGCGGCGGGGGTGGCGGTCTTGGCGCCCTTGCCGACGGCCTTGCCCGCGGTCGGAACGGCCTTCTTCACGGCCTTGCTGCCGGTGTCACCGGCGAGGTTGCTGACGTTCTGAGCGGCACCGTCGACGGTGTTGCCCAGGCCCGCGCCGTCCAGTGCGGTCAGCCCGCCCAGGTCGGGGGCGGCCGGGAGGTCAACGGCGCTTGCGGAGCCGGCCGCACCGACCACGGAAGCTGCACCCGCTGCGCTGAGCAGCGCGGCACGGGCGATCCGGCGGGTCAGGGGGAGGGACATGATGCTCCTTCAGACGGGAGAGAACGTTGGGGTGTCCGGCCGGATCGGCTCCGGCGTCCCACCGGATGGGTTCCGGCGATCGGACGCAGTGACTACCGCTCGAAGCCCGCGAAGGTTGCGGTGGGCCAACGTAAAGAGTTGGCAATGCGTCGCATAATCGGCCACGGATAAAAACGGGCAAACGGATCTCTTGTCCCCTCCCCGCGGAATCCTTAATCCCCTTTGTTCTCAAGGGATTTGGGGCTTAGGTGAGTGGCCCGCGAAAAAGTACTCCGAAGCGTCGTCCGCCCATGATCTCCGTGCCCCGATCGAGTGACCCGCCGCACTACTGCCCAGTGACGATTCGGACCTCGTCCGCACCCCGCCCGGGCCCCGCGGCACCGTCCTTGCCGCCCTCCGCGGCCCTGCGCCACCGGTCCCCGCCCTCGTCGGCGTCCCCCGCACGCCACTCACGCCCCGCGTAGGAGACCCGCTCGATGTGCAGCGCGGAGGACTGGGCCACCGCCCAGTGCGCCAGCTCCCAGCCGCGCTGCGGGGCGCCGTCCCGCGCCGTCGCCGCCGTCGAGGGCACCGGCACGGAGACCGTGCGGCCGTCCGCGGCGTCCGGGCGCACCTCACGTCCGAAGTCGCGGACCAGCGCGGCCCGCACCTTCGCGGGCCCGCCCGGGCCCGTGCCGGGGCGGCCCTCGCAGCCGAGCGTGGCGGGCGCCCGCCCGGTCAGCGCCGCGGCGAGCAGCACGGCGTCCGGCTCGTGCTTGGCGTACGCCTGCGGATAGCCGCTGCGCTGCACGCGCTGCGCGGCCACCGTGAGCGGCAGGCGCGAATAGCCGGGGACGTCGGCGAGATGGGCGTAGAACCGGGCCGCCGAGTACGCCGGGTCCATGATCTGCCGCTCGTCGCCCCAGCCCTGCGAGGGCCGCTGCTGGAAGAGGCCGAGCGAATCCCGGTCGCCATGACGGATGTTGCGCAGGCCCGACTCCTGCAGCGCGGTGGCCAGGGCGATGGTCACCGCGCGCTCGGGCATCCCGCGCGAGGTGCCGACCGCGGCCACCGTCGCGGCGTTCTGCGCCTGTTCGGCCGTGAACGTGTACGAGGCGCCGTCGCCGTTCCCCGACACCACCGTGCACCGCGGATCGGGCTTGCCCCCGTACACGTACTGCACCGCCACATAACCGGCGACGGCGAGCAGCACGGCGACCGCGGCCCCGAGACGGAGGAGACGGCCGCGCCGGACGAGGGTGGGGGGCTCAGGCACGTGTCCAAGGTACTGGAGTCCACGGAGCGGTCGGCGAGGCGTCTGCGGTTAGGGTCGACGGCATGACTGAGACCCCGCTTGACCTCACGTTGGACGCCGCGCGGCTGACCGCGCAGCTGGTCGATTTCCCGTCCCCGAGCGGGTCGGAGAAGGGGCTCGCGGACGCCGTCGAGACGGCCCTGCGCGCCCTGCCGCACCTCACCGTCGACCGGTATGGCAACAACGTGGTGGCCCGCACGAACCTGGGCCGCGCGGAGCGGGTCATCCTCGCCGGACACATCGACACGGTGCCGATCGCGGACAACGTGCCGTCCCGTCTCGACGAGGACGGCATCCTGTGGGGCTGCGGCACCTGCGACATGAAGTCGGGCGTCGCCGTCCAGCTGCGCATCGCGCAGACGGTGCCCGAGCCCAACCGCGACCTCACCTTCGTCTTCTACGACAACGAAGAAGTCGCCGCGCACCTCAACGGCCTCGGACACGTCGCCGAGGCCCACCCCGACTGGCTCGCGGGCGACTTCGCGATCCTCCTGGAACCGACCGACGGCCTCGTCGAGGGCGGCTGCCAGGGCACGCTGCGCGTCCTGCTGAAGACGAAGGGCGAGCGGGCGCACTCCGCGCGCGCGTGGATGGGCTCCAACGCCATCCACGCGGCCTCCCCGGTCCTCCAGAAGCTCGCCGCGTACGAACCCCGCAAGCCGGTCGTCGAGGGCCTGCAGTTCCACGAGGGCCTCAACGCCGTCCGCATCGAGGGCGGCGTCGCCACCAACGTCATCCCCGACGAGTGCACCGTCACCGTCAACTTCCGTTACGCGCCCGACCGCAGCGAGGAGGAGGCCCTCGCCTTCGTGCGCGACTACTTCGCGGACTGCGGCGTCGACGAGTTCATCGTCGACGACCACACCGGAGCGGCCCGCCCCGGCCTCACCCACCCGGCCGCCGCGGCCTTCGTGGCGGCCGTCGGCGGCGAGGCCCGCCCCAAGTTCGGCTGGACGGACGTCGCGCGCTTCAGCAGGCTCGGCGTGCCCGCGGTCAACTACAGCCCCGGCAACCCGCTGCTCGCCCACAAGGTCGACGAGCGCGTCGAGGCGTCCCGGATCCCGGAGGCGGAGAAGCAGCTGCGCGCCTGGCTGACGGCACAGCACCGGTGAGGTTCCTGACGCCGGACATCCCGAGGTCCCTCGGCCGTAACCCGCGTAGACCTAGGCTGTGAGTCACGCACGAGTGGAGGGAGCAGACGATGAGCAACCCTGAGGGCCCCGAGAACAGGAAGCGCCCCGAGGAGCAGCGGCTCGGCCCGGTCCTGCGACGGCGCGACCAGGTGCAGCCCGGCACCACCGACCAGCGTCTCCTCGACTCCGACGGACCTTCCGAGTGGGTGCACACGGACCCCTGGAGAGTCCTGCGCATCCAGTCCGAGTTCATCGAGGGCTTCGGCACCCTCGCCGAACTCCCGCCCGCGATCAGCGTGTTCGGCTCGGCGCGCACCGGCGAGGACTCGCCCGAGTACGCGGCGGGCGTCGAGATCGGCAAGGCGCTCGTGGAGGCGGGCTTCGCGGTGATCACGGGCGGCGGCCCCGGCGCCATGCAGGCCGCCAACCAGGGCGCCGTGGAGGCCAAGGGCACCTCGGTCGGCCTCGGCATCGAGCTGCCCTTCGAGCAGGGCCTCAACCAGTACGTCGACATCGGCGTGAACTTCCGCTACTTCTTCGTCCGCAAGACGATGTTCGTGAAGTACGCGCAGGGGTTCGTGGTCCTGCCCGGCGGCCTCGGCACCCTGGACGAGCTCTTCGAAGCACTCACGCTCGTCCAGACCCGCAAGGTCACGCGCTTCCCGATCGTCCTGTTCGGATCGCAGTACTGGAGCGGCCTGATCGACTGGCTGAAGAACACGGTCATCGCCGGGGGCAAGGCGTCCGAGGCCGACCTGCTGCTCTTCCACGTCACGGACGACGTGGAAGAGGCGATCTCCCTGGTGACCAAGGAAGTCGGAAAGTAGCCTCCCGCGCGCGGGCGCGCACCCCGCCCCCCCGCCCGCGCCCGGGCAGGGCCCCCCCCCCCCGGCCCCCGCGGGGGGCCCGTGGCCCCCCCAGGGGGGCCCCCAGTGGGGCACC